>CAVOEZ010000015.1:0-15410 GCA_963694355.1 Latescibacteria bacterium UBA2968
AAGTAGCGGATGGGGAAGGAGAGATCCGAAGGTCGGTGCGTCGCCTGGTTCACGAAGGTGCGGACTATATCAAGGTAATGGCTTCGGGAGGTGGCACTGCCGGCACCATACCCGGCGCTGCAACATACACGACAGATGAGCTTCACGCTGCCGTGCACGAAGCGCATCACTTTCACAGATTGACAGCGGCTCATTGTCGTGCGAAGGAATCCATGGTTCGCGCGGTCGAGGCAGGTATCGATCTCATGGAACATGCGGAATTTCTGGAGCCCGACGGCGAGATGCGATTCGATCCGAAGATCGCCGAGATGATGGCCGAATCGGGAATCTGGGTCAGTCCGACCCTGCAAACGTGGACTCAGTATCCCCGCATAGTAGAGTTGAGAGAAAAGCGGGAGTCCGGAATTTCCAGGGCGGAGGAAGAAGAACTGCAGCGTCTCGAAGACCGGGCAGAGATTCGGCTCGATATCATGCGAAAGATGCTGGAATATGATATGCAGGACAGGGTCGTGCCGGGTACGGATTCAGGTGTAAACAGTATTGCATTCGGCCACCTCGACTACGATTTGAGGCTGCTTGTGGAGGTGGGCTTTACACCGGCGGAGGCGCTCGTCTCAGCCACAAGGATTTCAGCAGAAGCGATGGGAATCGAGGCGGAGATCGGCACTCTGGAGCAGGGAAAGATCGCGGACCTTGTGATATTCGAAGGAGATCCCTCGGTCGACATTATGGCATGCAGCAAGGTGGCAGCGATTTTCCAGGCGGGAAATAGAATAACGTAATTGCACTGAGAACCCAGCGGGATTGGCAGATAGGACGTCAATTCCGCGCTGAGCCCAATTGAGCGTGTCCATGGCCCTGAGAGTTGGCATAGATACAGGTGGTACCTTTACAGATCTTGTCGCCTACGACAGCCAGAGTGGAACTCTGTTGTCAAGCAAGAGTCACTCGACTCCAGAGGCGCCCATGGAGGCTTTCCGGCTGGTATTCGATCTTGCGGGTATCCGTGCTTCCGAGATTAACGAGCTGATCCACGGGACGACAATTGCCACCAACGCCCTTATCGAGCGCAAAGGCGCACGAGTGGCTTTTGTCACAACCGCCGGATTCGAGGATATGCCGTATATCCAGCGGATTAATCGAAGGGAACTATATAATCTTTCCTGGCAAAAAAGCGTACCTCTGGTGGACAGTCGACACAGTTGCTTCGGGTTGAACGAGCGAATATTGTCCGACGGTGAAGTCCTCACGCCTCTGGATGAAGGGGAGGTCAAATCACTGTGCGCCAGAATTGTCAGCGAAGGATTCGAGGCCGCCGCAGTATGTCTGTTGTTCTCTTTTCTGAATCCGATTCATGAACAACAGGTAAGGTCCGCTTTTGAGCACAATCTGCAGGGAATACCTTTCTCGATAAGCCACCAGGTGGCCCCCATCTGGCGAGAATATGAGCGATCGAGCACCACGATTGCCGATGCGTATATCAAACCTCTCGTAGAGAACTATATAGCTGAATTGAGTTCCGGTCTTGAGGATGCTGGCGCTCAGGTACCGTGGTCTGTGATGAAGAGCAATGGGGGGATCGTTTCGGCATCGGCAGCAGCAGACAATCCGATTCAGATGGCCATGAGTGGACCCGCTGGAGGTATGATCGCGTCTCAGGCGATTGCTAGAGAATTGAAGCATGACCAGGTCGTCACACTAGATATGGGGGGCACAAGCTGTGATGTCGGGCTGCTGATAAACGGCGAGCAGCGGCTGACCACCGAGTATGAAATCGAATTTGGGCTACCTGCCAGTATCCCTCTGATAGATGTGAAAACCATAGGTGCTGGCGGGGGATCTGTTGCCTGGGTCGATGCCGGGGGATTCCTTCAAGTTGGGCCTCAGTCTGCAGGTGCACTCCCCGGGCCATCCTGTTATGGACTTGGGGGAGATATCCCCACAGTCACCGACGCAAACCTGCACCTTGGTCGTCTGGATCCAGACTACTTTCTGGAAGGGCGGATGGCGCTTTCAAAAGAATTGGCGAAGTCGTCGTTGGCAAGTCTGAGGAATGATGTCGACCTGGACGAACTGGAGTTGGCATCCTCGATTATACAGATTGCCGAAAACAACATGGCCAACGCGATCCGGATGGTGTCCATAGCTCAGGGATTCGATCCCAGAGATTTTACGCTTATCGCCTTCGGAGGAGCCGGACCCCTGCACGCATCCGCCATTGCCCGGAGTCTGGATATGCCCCGAGTGGCGGTCCCGGTCGTCCCGGGCAATGCATCAGCTTTCGGATTTCTCCTTGCAGATGCAAGAGTGGACAAGGTGTGGACGCAGGCCTATCGGAGCGATACTGTTCAGGAGGAAGACGTTGAGAGCCAGTTCAACGTGATGCGTTCGGAAGTTCTGAAGGAATTGGTTGAGGGAGGTTTCTCGGGTGAGCCGCTGGTTCTGTATACGATTCATATGAGGTATCTTGGGCAGAATTACGAACAGGAAGTCCCGGTCGCCTCGCTGAAGATCACCAGGAAGGTCATTGTAGATGCGGTGGAATCGTTTCACGAGATGCATCGATCTCTATACGGGTACGCCTTCGAGGCGTCTGTCGTGGAGCTGATCAGCTTTCAGGTAACCGCAATCGGGAGTACGGATAAGCCGAATCTGTCGGCCCTTCGTCCACCCACGCAGGATACGCAAACTCAGTATCGAGAAGTTTTCTTTCCAGGTAAGGGTTGGGAACGCACCTCCGTTTTTCAGCGATCCGGACTCGAGGTTGGCAAAGAAATCACCGGTCCAGCAATAATCCAGGAGGCGGGTTCCACGACCGTGCTGGAACCAGGGGATGATATGATTGTGGACAACCGGGGCATTTTGCTAATCGATGTTAGGCCAGAAACTTCGGACTGATGAGGGAACGTGTGGATCAGGTAACACTAACCGTTATACACAACTATTTAACGAGCACGTGCAGAGAAATGGGTCTGGCCATGATGCGCACGGCCTACTCTCCGATATTCAATGAGTCTCTGGATTTCTCCTGCGTGATCTTCAATCGGGCCGGCAGGCTGATCGGTCAGGCCGAGTTCTGTCCATCGCAGATCGGCACGATCAAGGGAACCGTTGAAATTCTGCTCGAAGAGTTGGGGATGGATGCATTCAGTCCCGGTGATGTTCTGCTTACGAATGACCCATACCGTGGGTGCGGGCATGTTCCGGAGTTTACTGTATTGAAAGGCGTTTTCGATTCAGAGGGCAATCTTCTCTTCTATGTCGCGAATTGTGCGCATATGGCTGAACCGGGTGCGAAGTCTCCAGGCGGTCTGGCCGGGGACGCCACCGATATCTATCAGGAGGGGTTGATTCTGCCTCCCGTATGGCTCCAGAGAGAAGGCAAAGATGTGCAGGATATATGGGAGATCATTTTTGCGAACCATCGTACACCGGAAGTAACCAATGGAGATCTGCACGCGATGGTCGGGTCGCTGGATATTGCGGAGAGAAGGCTGAACGAATTGCTTACACGATACGGGTCCGATCAGGTTGACCTGGCCAGCGATGAGCTGCTTGCCATTTCTGAGCGGCGCATGCGGGCTGAGATACAAGCTATTCCCGACGGAGTATATACGTTCGAAGATGTGATCGAAGATGACGGAATCGAGGAACGACCGCTTCCTATTCGAGTGACAGTTACGGTTTCCGGAGAGGATTTCAAGGCGGACTTCACCGGGAGTGCACCACAAGCCAGAGGCCCGATGAACGCGAACTACTCCGTTACCGCCTCGGCAGTCTACAATGCATTGCTCCATTTGACGGATTCGACGATCCCTAGAAATGATGGGTGCTATCGCCCGATCCAGATTGTCGCTCCCGAGGGCACCCTTCTCAACTGCAGGCATCCTGCGGCCCTCGTTGGTGGCAACACAGAGATCAGCCCACGGATTACAGACATCATATTCGGCGCGCTTTCGGAGGCCCTGCCAGACCGAGTACCGGCCTCTCTCGGAGGCACGTCCTGCTGTTTCCTGTTTGGCGGGCAGCATCCCGGTGGAGAACCCTACGCGCATTTCCATTTCGAAGGGGTGGGGTGGGGCGCCAGGAATGAACAGGATGGGAATAACACGGTGGTTGTGATCAATGGCAACTGCCGGAACACACCGGTAGAGATTTTCGAAACGCGTTACCCCTTCATTACCGAGTGCTACAGGTTGTTAACGGATTCAGGAGGACCGGGTAAATGGCGAGGGGGATTGGGCGGCGAGCGCATATTGACGGTGACGGCACACCGAATTACGGTCAGCGCCCTGTTCAATCGGATGACGATTTCGCCATTTGGTTTGTTTGGCGGGAAGGAGGGCGCCCGTTCCGGGATTTACGTCAAGCCGGCCGGTAGTGAAAACTTTCGAACATTTCAGGATGTTTTTGGTACGCTGTCTCCATCCAAATTCAGCGGGGTGGAACTGAAAAAAGGAGATCAGGTCAGGATCGTATTCCCGGGTGGCGGTGGATATGGCAACCCTTCCGAGAGGAGTCGTGACGCGGTAGCATCTGATGTTCGGGTTGGCTTCGTCTCGGAGGATCAGGCGGAACGTGCTTACGCACCCAAGCCCTAGTGTTAATGTGAATCCTCTTCGTAGCCACACCAGGCCAGCACGGTCAGCGCAATCGCTTTTGTGGCATCCAGCATATCTGATACTGGAACAAACTCGTCCGGGCTATGGGCGTTTGCAATATCACCTGGACCGAATATGATGCCCGGGATCCCCTTCTCAGCATACCAGGCCAGATCAGCCGCCGCGGTAAACCCCTTGATCTGGGGCGCGTGACCCAGATACCCCAGAAAGTCTTCGAGGTATTTAACCCCTGGATGTGATGGATCAGTATTGACGGGTGGAAAAGAGATGTTTCGTAAATTCCACGTGAATTTCGGCGGATTGTCCTTAAGCCACGGATCGTGTTTGGCCACAGCCATTACACATGCCTCCACATCACGTTTTATATCTTCGAAACTTTCGTGCGGATAATACCAGATGTTATATTCTATTGAGCAGTAGTTGGGCGTTGTCCCGGGGTTGGAGTGGATCTTGAGCCTGCCATCCTCACCTCCTCCCGGACCGCCGATGAAAATTCCGGGCAAAAGTGTGTTGAATCCTGGAGGTAGAAGCGGATGGCTTTTTGAGATGGACCAGTTTCGCTCCAGTTCCTGCAATGCCTGCACGATCTTCAGCCCTTTTTCAACCGCATTGGCACCGTGACCGGGCTCCGCGCCTGTTGGGTAGATGGATGAGAATCGTCTGCCGGCGTGTTCTTCACGTCCCGTGATTTCAATCCGCATGTGTTCCAGCCCGCCTTCAACGGGCAGGATATCGAGGCGGGTTGGTTCAGTTACAATGAGGAAATCTGGACGCTCTGCCTTGTCTGCGCATTCGCGGCTCCCAAAACCGACGACTTCTTCGTCCGAAACGATGTGTACGAATACGTCGCCCTTCAGGCGAATCCCACAGTCTCTCAGGATCTTGACAGCAAACATCATCGATGTCACGCCGCCTTTCATATCGCAGGTTCCTCGGCCCCAGACCTTGTTGTCTTCGATATCCGCCGACCAGGGGTCGTGATTCCAGGCCGACGTATCTCCGGTTGGCGTAACGTCAACGTGTCCATTAAGAGCGATGGAGGGGCCACCTCCACTGCCTCTGAGTGTTCCAACAAGAACGGGATGTTCGTCGAAACTCATGGGGGGTGCCAGCCACGATTCGAGGCTGAAGGATTGCGATTCCAGAAATTTCCCGATGTAAGTGTGGATGCTCTGGATCTCTTCTGGAAAATGCCGGTCTTCAGGATCCTGGCTCGGAGTTTTATATCGGACAAGGTCTTGCAGAAAGCTGATAATTTCGGTTTCCGATTTTTCGACCTGTCGGGTCACACGATCTAGAATGGGTTGAGGCAACAATTTGTTCTCAGACATGCTGATAACTCCATGTGTGGTAAGGTATCGACGATAATGGTAAAGGGAAAAATAGGTCCGGTCCGCAAGGTTCACAATAGTTTTCCGGCAGGCGGGTTAAGAGGTGCAAATGGAACAAGTTGAAGTTCGGCTGGGTGACCGGAGTTACGGGATCAAAATCGGATACGGGATTCTGAATGATTTCGGCCAGGCGTATTCCGACATGGGATTTGCTATCTCGGTTGTGATTGTAACGAATCCCACAGTTGCGGAACTCTATCTGAAGCCGGTCCGGCAGGGTTTGGAGGCCGCCGGCTGCCGCGTGACCGTGCTGACAATGCCGGATGGCGAGGAGCATAAGACCCTCGAGACGGCAAGAGAGCTATATGGGGGTCTCATTCAGGCTGGTATCGATAGATCTTCGATGCTGGTTGCGCTTGGGGGAGGTGTTGTCGGAGATACTGCTGGTTTTGTAGCGGCAACATACCTTCGAGGAATAGATTTCGTTCAGGTTCCTACAACACTGGAAGCACAGGTGGACGCGAGTGTGGGCGGAAAAACGGCGGTGGATCATCCCCTTGGGAAAAACATGGTCGGGGCCTTTCACCAACCCCGAATGGTCTATATAGATACGGAAACCTTGATGAGTTTGCCAAGACGTGAAGTGGCCGCCGGAACATCCGAGGTGATCAAGCACGGTATTATCAGAGATCCTGAACTCTTTGGGTTTCTGGAGAACAACCTGGAAGCCATGGTTGATCTGGAATTGGCACCGGAAGATCTGATTTGGGTCATTGCTCGAAATTGCCAAATCAAGGCTGGCGTGGTGTCCTCGGATGAAACGGAGAAGGGGTTGAGGGAGATCCTGAACTATGGCCATACCGTTGGTCATGCCATTGAAGTGGTCACAGAGTATCAGGAATTCAAACATGGGGAGGCCGTCAGCCTCGGCATGATCGCGGCAGGAAAGATTGCCCTGGACAAAGGTCTGTGGCATCCGGACGATTTCGACAGGCAAACCGAGTTACTGCGCAGATTGGGAATCCAAAAAGGTGTCAATCATCTGGACCCTCTGGCGCTTCTGGATCGTATGGAAAGCGACAAGAAGGTGCGCGATGGAGTCATTCGATTTGTGCTTCCGGAATCCATCGGGCAGGCGTCAACCTGCGATACCGTAACACGCGATGAAATGCTGAATGGCATAGCGTTCATGATGAAAATCCATTAGGATGAATCCTGTTCGGATATCAATTCCGGCGGCGGCCACTGACGTAGATCAGCTGATCTCTCAGACTCTGTCCGAACCCTCACTGGTATTTGACAATTGGTTGGCGGACTCCTCGAACGCACCACGATGGAAACCTGACTACGATGCATCAGGTGGGGTCCGCTTAACCCGAGCTTTGAATCGCACCTTTATTTTGAATACTGGAATCGAATATGGCAGGTGAGTCGGCATTTACACTTCATGGTACAATCCTGGTAGCAGATGATGCACCGGATTACCTTCTCCTGATGGTTCAGGCGCTTCAGAATGAAGGCCACCGTGTATTTGAGGCCACAGGCGGAGCGGCTGCACTGGAGATCCTGAATCGTGAATCGATAGACGCTGTGGTTACCGATCTGCAAATGCCCACTGTGGATGGTTTCGAGGTGCTCAGGACCGCGAGCGCCAAGATGCCCCCCGTTCCTGTGGTAGTTGTGACGGGGTTCGGGACCGTGGAAAGTGCAGTGGAGGCGATGAAACTCGGTGCGCTCGACTTTATCGCGAAACCGCTAGATGTTACCGACCTGGGGACGTGCGTCCTGAAAGCTCTGGAGCATCGGAGGATGTTGATTGGTGCAGGGAGTGACGCTTCTGCGGAGGATTCAGGTCTTGGCGAGCTGTTTGGGATATCTCCACCCATGCAGGACGTGTTCGAACAGATCCGGCGGGTTGCCCCGTTCAAGCCAACGGTCTTGATTACAGGGGAAAGTGGTACAGGGAAGGAACTGGTAGCCCGGGCGGTACACGCCCTCAGCGCTTACAGATCTGGACCCTTCGTGGCCCTGAACTGCTCGGCTCTTCCCAGAGAGTTGGCCGAGAGCCAGTTGTTCGGTCATGAAAAGGGGGCATTCACAGGTGCAGTGACATCCAGCCAGGGACATTTTGAGGCTGCGGACGGCGGCACACTCTTTCTGGACGAAATTGGCGATCTGCCTCTGGAGATGCAGGCCAAGTTGCTCCGTGTAATTGAGGAGAGACAGGTTGTTCGTGTTGGCAATACTCAACCGGTATCCGTGGATGTTCGACTTCTTGCTGCCACAAATGTAGATTTGAAAAAAGCGATAGAGACTTCAAAATTCAGAGAGGATCTCTATCATCGCCTAAACGTGCTGAAGATAATCCTGCCTTCGCTACGTGAGAGACGGGACGATATCGCATTGCTTGTCAGGATTTTCCTGGATCGCTTTACAGCAGAGCACAATCTTGAACACAGGGAGATGCCTCCGGATGTACTTAGTCGCTTAACGGGGTATAATTGGCCAGGCAATGTAAGGGAACTTAAGAATATCATCGAGCGTGTCGCAATAACCTCCCATGGCAGAGAGATCCAAATCTCCGATCTTCCTCCAGAAATTCTGGAGAAGGAATCGACCGTTCCGTCGGCCGGAATTGGCAGCTTGCCTATACCCGGGACGTCCCTGGAAGAAATCGAGCAGAACGTAATTCTTCATACACTGAAGCACACGAAGGGAAATCGCACCAAGTCCGCAAAGATTCTGGGTATCAGTGTGCGAACGCTGCAGCGAAAGCTGAACCAGTACAACCTCTCATAGACACCCGTCTACTGCGTCATCCTGTCACACCCACAACCTCACTTCCCGGACATCCTGTCCCAGGAAAAACATCTTCAGAGCATACCAGAACTCCCCAAAGTCGCGTTAAACTATTGTTATTACACACCTAATCCCGACCTGCTTTTTGGTTTCGGCAGTATGGCACGCATGTTGTTAAGTAAAACTGTATCTAACGTGCCACAAGCTGAACTCAGCAAGTATCCCAGGAAGAGGGTGTGAGGTGGATTCGATCCAAGAGATGGCAGACTCAGAGGAAAAATTTGATGTGCAGATTGCGCTTCGTCGATACAATGGAGACTGGGAGGCTCTGAGGAGGAAACTGAAGGACTTTTTGGCAGATAGTCCGGGACTCCTCAATGACGTCAGGGAGGCTGTGTTTTATGGTTACAGGAAAAGGTTGGAGAGATCAGCCTATAGATTGGGCTGGGCGCTGAGCACACTGAGCGCGAAGGGTGCATTCGAGGCGGCGTTACAGCTGGAGGATATGGCAAGAAAGGGGAATCTGTCTCAGGCGGACAGGGTGTATTTGAGACTCAAACGTGAGCTGGATGAATTGGAGACCATACTGTGGAGAGTTGGCCGGGATACCGAGACTACTCTTGCATAGGAAGGAAGTCGTGTCGCTTTACGGAAGGAGTAAAAGTGAAAAAGATACTGGTGGTCGATGACACGCTTGAAATTCGCAATTTGTATCGGATGCTGTTCGAGTATCCTGGGCTTGGTGTCCTGGAGGCTTCGGATGGCGTCGAGGCTCTTGAAGTTCTCGCAGATACAGATGCGGATCTGATTATCACCGATTGCACTATGCCGAGAATGTCGGGTCCGGAGATGATTTCAGAAGTGAAACGCCTTCACCCGTCGCTGCCTTTCGTCGTGGTTTCCTCCACAGCACGGAAGCAAGATTTCAGTCGATTCAATCCTGAGGCCATGATCTCAAAACCATTCTATCTGAAAGAGCTAGTGGATACGGTGGAAGAGTTATTGGGCATGAAGATAACGCCGGACAATCAGGTGTGAACCTTCCGCCGAGCGGCGTTCGTTGAGTACTTACAGCCCCTTCCATTTCCAGGGGCTATTTTCTTTTAGGAATATAAAGGTCGGTTGCGCTTCCCATGTGTATCTCTGCCGCGACTCCAATGGATTCCGAAAGTGATGGATGCGGATGAATGCACTGCGCAAGATCCTCCGCCACGGAAGCCATTTCGATAGCAACGACCCCTTCCGAAATGAGTTCACCGGCACTCGGCCCCACGATTCCTACTCCGAGGATTCGGTCTGTTTCGGGATCGATGACGAGTTTCGTAAGGCCCTCCTGGTCGCCCAGTGTAGCTGCTCTGCCGGAAGCCGCCCACGGAAAACGAGTCACCTCCACTGCACGACCTTCCTTCTCCGCCTGTGTCTCAGTAAGCCCGCACCAAGCCACCTCAGGGTCTGTATAAACCACCGAGGGAATGATTCCGTCGAATGCGGCGGGCTGTCCGGCAATCACCTCTGCCGCAACCTTTCCTTCGTGGGAAGCTTTGTGCGCGAGGCCGGGGCCCTCCACTACGTCGCCAATGGCGAAAATATTCTGTTCCCTTGTTCTCATCTGATTATCCACTCGGATGTGGCCACGTTCCGTCAGCTCCACACCTAAATTATCGAGTCCAATATCTTCGGTGTTGGGGCGCCTGCCAACCGACAACAATATCTTGTCGAATTCCTGACTCTTGTGTTCAATCGATCCCTCGAACTTTACACTCAAACCCTTCTCTTGCTGGGTGACGGCGGTTACGCTGGTGTTGAGGTGCAGGGAATCCACTCTTGATTCAATGCGTTTTTGCAGCGGTCGAATGAGGTCACGGTCGGCGCCAGGCACAAGTCCGTCGGTAACCTCAATCAGGGTGACCTTGCTGCCGAGTTCTGCATATACCGTACTCAGTTCAAGGCCAATGATTCCGCCGCCAACTGCCAGCAGTCGTTCGGGAATCTCCTCAAGTGCGAGGGCGGTGGTTGAATCAAGTATGTTAGGGCTGTCGATGTCGAATACAGGCAAGGTGCTGGGTCGAGAACCGGTGGCTACAATGGCGTGACCGAACTGTATCTCTTCCACATTCCCTTCGCCTTCGACGATGACGGTCCGGGTGTCTTTGAATTTGGCCCGGCCGGTTATGACCTCCACTTTCCGTTTCCCGGAAAGGCCGGATAGCCCTTTAGAAAACTGAGCCACAATCCCTTCCTTCCAGGACCTCATTTTTTCGAGATCGATCACCGGTTCCTGGAACTTTAAACCCCATGCTTCGGCTTTACGCGACTCCGAAAGGAGCTGCGCCACATGCAAGAGGGCCTTGGAGGGGATGCATCCTCTCAGCAGGCACGTGCCTCCAAGCCTGACGTCTGCCTCGACGAGTATGACACTCATACCGAGGTCCGAACCTCGGAAGGCAGCTGCGTACCCACCGGGTCCGCCCCCAATGACCAGAAGGTCCGTATTTTTGGAACTGTTCGACATAGATCCTCATTGATGAATACTGACAGGAGAAACCACAGATCTGCCCTGTTAGCCGCCCAGCAGCATCTTCTCCGGGTTCTCCAGAGATGCAATCAGCTGGCGGGTGAATCTGGCGCCGTCGGCGCCATCGATGACACGATGGTCGTAAGACAGGCAGATGGGCATTACGAGCCGGGGCTCGATTCTATCGTTGCGCACAACAGGTTCCTGTCGACTTTTTGCGATACCCAGAATTGCGACTTCGGGGTAATTGACAATCGGAGTGAACGCAGTTCCGCTGATACTTCCCAGATTGGTAATGGTAAAAGTTCCGCCCTGTAGCTCATCCAGTGTCGCTTTTCCTTCACGCGTCCTATCGGCCATTTGAGAGAGTTCGGCGGCCAACTGGAAGATGTCTTTCCGATCTACGTCTTTAATAACCGGCACCAAGAGTCCGCGATCCGTGTCTACAGCGATCCCGATGTTGATGTACTTTTTCAGGATCAGTTCTTGCGTGTCCGCATCGAGGCTGGCATTGAACTGCGGAAATGTCTTGAGCGCTGTTACAACAGCCTTGATCAGAAGTACGGTCGGTGTCAGTTTACCCCCATGGGATTCAGCTTCTGCTTTGTGGCGCTGTCTGAACGCTTCTAGATCGGTGACATCCGCCTGATCGAACTGCGTCACGTGTGGGATGGTATTCCAGGCCAGGCTGAGATTCTCAGCGATCTTTTGTCTGATTTTAGGCTGGGGTTGCCGTTCTACTTCGCCCCATTTCGTGAAGTCCGGCAGCGCTCGTCCGGCGGTCTGAACGGATACCTGTTTCGGCTCGCGCAGGGTACTTTGAACGTGGGACTTGACGTCCTCCCGGGTAATTCGCCCATTGGCGCCTGTGCCGGAGACTTTTCTCAAATCGACACCGAGTTCTCTGGCAAAGCGTCGAACCGACGGGGCGGCGGGAACGGTGGCCTCCGGGGACACTGCAGGGCGAGGTGATGATGCGACTGCCGGCTGGGAAGGTTCAGCAGGTCCAGGCGTTTCTGCTTCCTGGGAAGAAACCTCTTCAATTCTTACCTCCAGTGCGGGTTCCTTATCAGGTGATGGTGGCTGTTCCTCTGCGGAGATGTCACTTTCTTCCACCGTGATCAGGGAGGTCCCGGAAGGTACACGATCTCCTTCCTTCACATGGATAGAAAGAACCTTTCCCGCCACCGTAGAAGGTACCTCGACGAGGGCCTTATCTGTCTCTAATTCGACGACGCCCTGGTCCACTGCAATCGTGTCTCCTTCGGCGACCAGGATTTTTACAATATCTCCTGCCTCGATGCCTTCGCCCAGGTCGGGCAGTTCGAACTCCTTAGCCACTTTGCCTCCTTGATTTATCCCGTTTCCACTATTTAGCCAGATAGGGATCGCTGCGATTACTTTTTATCGGAATCTGTTTTGCTATAGGTGGTTGCCGGACCACAGGAAACGGGATCTGCCTTGTCCGGATCGATCTCCAGGATTCGGATCGCCTTTTCCACGTCATCGTTTTTCAATTTCCCTTGACCCGAAAGGGCATGGAGGGCGGCGACTGCAATAGATTCAGCATCTACTTCGAAATGACGCCGGAGTGCTTCTCTGGTATCGCTCCTTCCGAATCCGTCCGTTCCCAGCGATACGAGTGGCTGACAAGCCCACGGACGAATCATATCAGGAAGGATCTTCATATAATCGGAAGCCGCCACAACGGGACCTTGCACGCCCTCAAGTATGGTACCGATGTAGGATTTTTTCGGCGCAACGGTGGGATGCAGCATGTTCCATCTGTCCACTTCCAACGCTTCTCTCCGGAGTTCCTTGTAACTGGTTACACTCCAGACATCCGCGGAGACTCCGAATTTTTCAGCCAGAATAGTCTGTGCCCTTTGCGCTTCCCTGAGGATCGAACCACTGCCGAACAGCTGAACCTTCAACCCCTTGTCAAGCGCGGCTCCCTCATTTATTCTGTAGATTCCCTTGAGGATGCCTTCCTCCACGCCCTCCGGCATGTCGGGCATCGGATAGCCCTCGTTGCCGAGCGTCAGATAGTAGAAAATATCTTCCTGATCCTCATACATGCGACGCATCCCGTCCTGCACGATTACCGTTAATTCGTATGCGTAGGCGGGATCGTAGGTGAGGATGTTGGGGACGGTGCTCGCCAGAACGTGACTGTGTCCGTCCTCGTGCTGCAAGCCCTCTCCACTCAGTGTGGTTCTTCCGGCCGTACCTCCGAGCAGGAACCCCTTGCATCGCATATCGGCAGCCGCCCAAATGAGGTCACCTATCCGCTGGAATCCAAACATAGAGTAGAAGATGAAGAACGGAATGGTATTGACTCCGTGGGAAGCGTATGCAGTTCCCGCCGCGATAAAGGAGGCCATGGCCCCGGCTTCATTGATGCCCTCCTCGAGGATCTGACCGTTCTTTATTTCTCTGTAGTACAGCAGGGTGTCCCTGTCTACGGGTTCGTAGAGCTGGCCAACATGCGAATAGATACCGCATTGCCGGAAGAGCGGCTCCATGCCAAAGGTCCTGGCCTCATCCGGGATGATGGGCACGATCAACTGACCGATTTTTGGGTCCCGCAGAAGTTTTCCGAACATCCTGGCAAATGCCATCGTAGTGGAAACTTCCCTCTTGTCGGTGCCTTTCAGAAATTCCGATAGCTCCTGCAAGGTGGGTGTAGTCAGGGGGGCGGCACGCATTTCCCGATTGGGGAGATATCCTCCAAGTTCTTCGCGCCGCTTCTTCATGTACTGGATTTCTGCACTGTCCTCCGGGGGTCTGTAGAAGGGTGCCTGGGCTACCTCATCGTCCGATATTGGGATTCCAAAGCGCGTTCTGAATTCACGAAGCTCGTCTTCGTTGAGCTTTTTCTGCTGGTGAGAAACATTCCGACCTTCTCCTGCTTCACCCATCCCGTAACCCTTTACGGTTTTGGCCAGAATAACAGTGGGGGCTCCCTTGTGTTCAACTGCGGCTTTGTAGGCCGCATAGACCTTCACCGGGTCGTGCCCTCCCCTTCGAATTTTGTGAAGGTAGTCGTCGGAAAGCTTTTCCACCATCTTGAGAAGTTTGGGGTCTGTTCCGAAGAAATTCTTACGAATATAATCACCTGATGATACGGTGTATTTCTGGTATTGACCATCTACGACTTCACCCATTCTCTGCACCAGAATGCCCTCGTGATCCTCTTCGAGGAGCGGATCCCATTCGTTTCCCCAGATCACCTTCAAGACGTTCCAGCCTGCGCCTCTGAACGCCGCCTCCAACTCCTGGATGATCTTTCCATTCCCGCGTACGGGTCCGTCCAGGCGCTGCATGTTGCAGTTGATTACGAAGATCAGGTTGTCGAGCTTTTCCCTGGAGGCCAACGTGATTGCCCCAAGAGACTCCGGTTCATCGGTCTCGCCGTCTCCCATGAAGACCCATACGTGCGAACCCGAGGTGTTCTGGATCCCCCGGTCTTCGAGATATCGGTTGAATCTCGCACGGTAGATACCCATGATCGGGGCAAGTCCCATCGAGACCGTCGGGTATTCCCAAAAATCGGGCATCAGCCAGGGATGGGGGTAGGACGAAAGGCCGCCGGGTTCCCGTAGTTCCCTTCGAAAATTTTCCAGGTGGGCTTCGTCCAGGCGCCCTTCCAAAAACGCCCTGGCATAAATTCCGGGAGAGGCGTGTCCCTGAAAATAGACCTGGTCGCCAGAGAAATCATCGCCCTTTCCCCTGAAGAAGTGGTCGAATCCGACTTCTATTAGTGTGGCGGCCGACGCATATGTCGAAATATGGCCCCCAATCCCGTCGTATTCTCGGTTTGCGCGTACAACCATGGCCATGGCATTCCAACGAATAATACTTTTTATCCTTCGTTCCAGCTCCCTGTCCCCCGGATAGGGTGGCTGCTGGTCCGCCGGAATACTGTTTACGTAGGCAGTGTTGGCGCTGAATGGAACATCGACTCCAGCTGTCTGCGTCCACTCTTCCAGCTTTTTCAGGAGGAATCTGACCCTGTCCGGCCCATAGTTTTCTAGTGCATAATCCAGGGATTCCAGCCAATCCAGAGTTTCTTCAGGATCCACGTCACGAGAGGGTGTTCGAATACCTTTGTCTGACATCGACATTCCCTTCAAAAAGATA
>CAVOEZ010000016.1:0-15379 GCA_963694355.1 Latescibacteria bacterium UBA2968
ATGGCGCCCGGAACTTCTGGGACGAAGAAATAAGGATGAGGTTGAGGATGGTCTGGAAGAGACTGTTCTCGATGAGGAAACAGCCTCCGCACTTGCTGGGAAGCTGAAAGAAAAACTGGACACCGTCGAACATCTCAAGACAACCCTCACAATCAATGAGATAGAGGACTTTGCCGGTGCGATGTCGCAGCTTGCCGAAGAATACGACTATCCTCCAATAGCGAAATGGGCCGAAGAGGTCTCTGACCAAGCATCGATGTTCGACATAGATGGGTTAACTGAGAGCCTCCTGGGTTACGAGCAATTGTTGCGTGTGCTTGCAAGCCATCAGCCAGATGCGTAACGACCGTGGGACCCTCGAGATTTCCATTCGTGAATAATTTGGGGCGTGACAGGATTACTCAGAACCTGGTAGGTACTGTGCACGTCAGGTGAGATGAAGATGAGGTGAGAATTCGGGACCACCCACCGCTTCGGGATCTCCACCCACAGTTGACAAAAGAGGCCCCGGAGCAGGTTTCCTCCGGGGCCTCGGTCTCTTGGATTCCTAGCACAGCTTTAGTGGCGAACAATCTTGAAGCTTCCGCCAAAGTCGTATTCGATGGCTTTCCCATCCGTGACTGCGCCGTCTATAGTGGGTGAAAAATCGTCCCCGCAGGAGACTCCCCATCGGGACCCTTGTCTTTTCCCTCGTCCGAACCCAATCCCCACATCTTTGCTTCTGCTAACAGGAGAAAGGGTGAACGCAAAACGAAAGCCAAATGGCGTCAGATGATATGTGTAGCATTCCCAAACCGCAATCAGTTTTTTGGGCTGATGTGCTCAACCCTCTTTGGCCTCTTAATACCATCAATCCCGGGCCGGTCGCAAGGCCACCAGAAGGTCGTCCAGAGAAATGCCTGCGATAACGGTAGCCCGGTCGCTCAAGGCAAAAGGGAGGATGAGTTCGTTCCCATGGAGCAGGGAGCCGCAGCTATACACCACGTTGGGTACGTAGCCTTCGCGCTCTTCGTTTTCGGGGGCAAGGAGCGGCTCCCGCAGCCGGCCAATAACACGAGTGGGATCGTCCAGGTCAAGAAGCACGGCACCAATGCAGTACTTCCGCATAGGTCCTACACCGTGTGTGATCAGCAGCCACCCCGCTTCCGTTTCAATGGGGGATCCGCAATTGCCGATCTTCACAGACTCCCACATCTCGCACGGGCGAAGGATCAATTGGGGATCGCTCCAGTGATGCGGGTTGTCTGAAAACATGATGAAGATGTTTTCGTCATCCTGCCTGGAGAGCATAGCATAACGACCATCGATTCGGCGTGGAAAAAGCGCCATGCCTTTGTTCTGGACCGCGTTCCCGTTCAAAGTGAGCACGCGAAAGTGAAGAAAATCCTGGGTCTCGATGAGCTGCGGCAGGATGTCGCGTCCATTGTAGGCGGTGTAGGTGGCGTAATACGCCACGGATCCATCATCGTCGGTAAAGCGCACAAAACGAGCGTCTTCAATGCCCTTGGTTTCGTTTCGCGAGACCGGAAAGATGGTGCGCTCGCTCACGGCGATCCTTGCGTCGAATCGCAGTTCGTAGTTGGAGTCTGCCAACCAATCGATGCACTCGAGCGTGTGTTGCAGGTCGAGCGTAACGGGTTTGGTTTCGGCCCGGGTTGCACGCACGCTTTCGTTCAAGTCCCTTCGCGTGAAACTCTCACCCAGCGGCTTCATGACGGCGGCGGCCTGCCTGGCATCAACACCCATTTCATTCAGCTTGGTGATGAAAGGTTTCCTCTTGTAGCTGGGATTGGCGACGATTGTAGGCTCGGTGACGAAGCGGGAGACGTCCTCGAGGGTAATGGAGCCATCCGGTGCAATGTTGCCCGCGCGGAACTCGATGGAGGAGATGTGCCCCTCCCCGGTTGCACGTAGACTCATGATAAAGCGCAATCCTCCCGCAGGTACGTTGCGCTGGTCAGGATGCGGCACAATGGAAGGGTTGAAAAGGGCAGCCGACTCCAGCGCGTATTCGCAGGAGAACAGCGCACCGATAAGCTCTTGTCGCTCGGGCGTGAGCTTACGGTGCGTGAACAAGTAATGCCGCACCTTCTCGAAATGGACAGACAGAAGCGACTTGAAATTCAGGTGCCGGGCATCGAATTCCTGCTTCACCACATGCAGGTGGTCCGCAACTTCATCCTCCGAAAGGGCAAGCGCGCGTCCAATGACGGTGGTAACCATATGGATGTCTGATGGAATGAAGGGGCGCATGATGACGCGAGCGATATCGGGCAGCAGCGTGATCTCATGGCGTCGGTGGGGGATCGGGCTCATGGGGAGGGTAGGGGCGGGGGTGTGATCAAGTGTTCGGCAAAATTCATTTCGGCAAGGGCAAGGTGAAAAGCCAGCGTGGATTCCGCACCCTGGTTGTCACTCACCCGATCCTCGTGAAGGCCGTCACTGCAGCCTCCTGTGCTGAAGTCGTAGAGCGGCACGTTCAGGTCATTCCGATCCAAGAACCATTCGAACGAACGTTTTGCCTCATTCAACCACTCGGAATCCTGCGTGGCGCGAAAGGCCTCGTGGCACGCAGAGACCATCGACTGTGCCTCCAGCGGCTGCTGGTCGTAGTCCGCGCGCGCACCGTCACGGAGGTAAAAACCATTGCTGCCGATGGGTCTAAAATACCCCGCCTGCGTCTTTTGGATCGAAACAAGCCAGCGCAAGGATTTGAGCCCGATCTCGAGCGCTTCCGCGTTCGGCATCCATTGGCCGCTGAGGATCAGCGTATGGCAGAGGCACGCGTTGTCATAGGTGACAACGGGTTCAAACCAGGGCCAGTCTTCCGTGGCACAAGTATTCCAAAGCCTCACCAGCTGCTCGGTCAGGGACTTTCGCATGTTGTTGATTCGCGGATCACTTGGGTAGTAACGCAAATATTCGTGGATACCAAGCAGCGTGAAGCTCCAGGCGCGTGGAGAAGAAAAACCCTCAACCACCGCCAGACCCCGCTCGAAGAGTTGTGTGGCAAGCCTGCGGTGCCCATCGTTCCGCGAGCGACCCGCCCCGCAGCCTGCGGCACCAGAGCGCGCGCGCGTGGCTGTCTTCGCTACCCACATCTTCAAGCCACTGCCGTCCGTGGCTCATGAAGTTGCGGAAGTGCCCGCTACCATAGTCCAGCGCGGCCGCCAGGAAGGCGAGATAGCTGGTGGTAAATCTATCGAGATTCTCTACCGCCGGCTGTTCTCCGAGCTCTTCGAGCAGGTTGCAGAGAATGAAGGCTCGTGCATTGTCATCGGTGCAATAGCCTTCGTGAAAATTTGGCACATTGAAAATCGCATGTTGAAAAATCCCGGTGCCGTCACTCATGCGAACAATATGATCGAGCCGAAGAGGCGGCAGATCATAAGGCCGGTTGTCGAGCGTCCATCCGGCGAAAGCAGTGCGTGGGGCAGTCTTCCGATCCGCCCTGGCACGTTGAAACGATTCGAGATAGCCCTCTGCCACCGCGGGCCAGATCATTTCACGACCCACAGCATAGGCTTCCTGCCGTGTCTTCTCCATACGAGC
The DNA here is from genome assembly GCA_963694355.1 of Latescibacteria bacterium UBA2968. Taxonomy (GTDB): domain Bacteria; phylum Latescibacterota; class UBA2968; order UBA2968. The sequence continues at coordinate 3,553 of CAVOEZ010000016.1, forward strand.
CTGATCGTCGAGAAATCCGCAAACGCCTTCAGTAATCGCCTCGGCGTCGCGGAAGGGCACGAGGGTGCCGCGCCCATTTCCCAGCAATTCATTCGCATGCCAGTACGGCGTAGAAACCACGGCCTTCCCCGCCCCGAAGAGGTAGGCCAGCGTACCGGAAGTGACCTGTGCCTCATTGAGATACGGTGTCAGGTAGATGTCCGTCGCGCCGATAAACTCCTTCAGATCCTCCAGGGACACGAAGCTGTTGTGAAAGATGACATGTTCCTTAACACCGTGGTCAGCGACGAGTCGTTCGAGACTCAGACGATACCGTTCGCCTTCACTTGCTAAGAGATGCGGATGCGTAGCGCCCAGCACAAGATAAACCACATCTGGGTGCCGCCGCACGATCTCCGGCAGCGCTTCAATGGCGTACTCGATGCCTTTGCCCGGCCCAATCAGACCGAAAGTGAGCAGCACCTGCCGCCCTTCCACACCGAGCTGTTCTTTGTAAAATCGTGATTCTATGAACGCCAGATCCGGAATCCCGTGCGGAATGATGTCCACCTGCGTATCCGGTACGCTGTACACTTCGCGCAGAATCTCCGCACCCTTGAGCGTCATCACCACCAGACGATCGCTGCGCTTTACCAGCTCCTCCATCACTTTGAGTTGCGCGGCATCCAGATTCGTAAGGATCGTATGTAACGTGGTGACAACCGGCATTCGCAGCTCTTTGAGCAGCGCAAGCAGGTGACTGCCCGCCGAACCGCCGTAAATGCCAAACTCGTGCTGCACACAGAGCACATCTGCATTGCTGAAGTTCAGGAAGTCCGCCGCTCGGCGATAGGAATGCAGGTCTTTTTCAAGGAGTTCGAAGCGCACGCGCGACGGGTAGACATAGCCCTCCACACGATCGTTTACAGCGCCCACAAAACAATCGGAATCTGGAGCCGCGCTGGCCACGGCCTCGCAGAGGTCGTGCGTGAAGGTCGCGATTCCACATAGCCTTGGGAGGAAATCTCCTAGGAAAGCAATGCGGCGTGGGAAGTCGGCGTCGTTCAACACGCCGCCTTCCCACATTCTAACAATACTTCATCCACATGATTGCTGAAATCGCGGAACACCAGACCTCCCCGCCATCGTTCGTTTCGTCTTGGAATCGCTTTGCTGTTGAATACGGGAGCGACCCGGGTCTCGATGGCTTTGTCATTCACAATGCACATGTTCATCTTCCCCTCAGATCACGTGACCGGTCCCGGATTCGGGTAAAAGTTCCAACTGGTATTACTCGTCTGCATGTGACAGCTCGTCCTCGGGGATCTCGGTAACCATCGCCTCTGTCATCAACAACAATGACGCGATGCTTGCGGCATTCTCGATCGCCACACGAACAACCTTCGTGGGGTCTATCACACCGGCGGCCACAAGATCTCCGTAGGTCTCGGTCGCTGCATTGAAACCATACGAACCCTTGTGTTCCAACACATTGCCCACCACCAGGCTGCCTTCGAACCCGGCGTTGTTGGCAATCATCCGCATGGGCTCCTGCAGCGCCCGCTTCACGATCTCCACACCGAGTTTCTGGTCTTCGCCTTGCACACTTTTCCGTACGGCATCTAGTGCCTCCACGCATCGCAGGAGAGCAACTCCACCTCCGGCTACAATGCCTTCCTCAACCGCCGCTCGGGTGGCGTGCAGGGCATCTTCAACGCGCGCTTTCTTCTCCTTCATCTCGGTCTCAGTTGGCGCCCCGACACTCACAACAGCAACCCCACCGGCGAGTTTGGCTAGCCGCTCCTGAAGCTTTTCCCGGTCATAGTCCGATGTCGTGCCTTCGATCTGATGACGTATCTGAGTCACGCGTCCCTGGATGTCTGACTTCTTGCCCCCGCCGTCGATGATCGTTGTGTTGTCCTTCGTGATCACCACGTGTTGACAGTGGCCCAGATCTTCCAGGGTAACGTTCTCGATCTTGATACCGATGTCATCGGTGATCACGCGACCACTTGTGAGAATCGCGATGTCCTCTAGCAGTTCCTTCCTGCGATCCCCGAAACCAGGCGCCTTGACGCAGGCCACCTTGAGTGTGCCACGGATCTTGTTTACCACAAGGGTGGCCAGGGCTTCTCCTTCCACATCCTCTGCGAGGATCAACAGGGGCTTACCTGTTGCAACAACCTTTTCCAGCAGCGGGAGAAGATCCTTCATGTTCGTCAGTTTCTTTTCGTGGATGAATATGTAAACGTCTTCAAGGATGGCTTCCATACTGTCCGTGTCCGTCACGAAATAGGGTGACTGGTAGCCCCGGTCGAACTGCATGCCGTCCACCACATCTAGTGTGGTGTCCATGCCCTTGGCTTCCTCGACAGTTATGGTTCCATCTTTCCCGACCTTCGCCATAGCGTCGGAAATTATGGCGCCGATGCTCGGGTCCCCATTGGCGGAAATAGTTGCTACCTGGGTAATTTCCTTACGGCCCTTAACCGGTGTGCTCTGCGCTTTCAGAGCGGTTACAACGGCCTTCACCGACGCGTCGATTCCACGTTTGATGTCCATCGGGTTTGCGCCCGAGGTCACGTTCTTGAGACCTTCCCGATAAATGCTCTCGGCCAGCACAGTTGCCGTCGTGGTGCCGTCACCTGCTATGTCGGATGTCTTGGATGCAACTTCCTTCACCATCTGAGCGCCCATGTTCTGGAGGCCGTCAGGCAAATCTACTTCCTTCGCCACAGAAACGCCGTCCTTCGTAACTGTCGGCGCTCCCCACTGCTTCCCGATCACCACATTGCGACCCTTCGGTCCAAGCGTGGCCTTAACAGCCTTGCTCAGGAGCGTAACGCCCTCCAGTACTTTGTTGCGCGCATCTATACCGAATACAATCTTCTTTGCTGCCATTTTTAGATACTCCGTTGCTCACATTGTTTGAACCCGCCTGTCGGGGAGCACCCCGACCGGACCGGTCTACTGCAGGATACCCAGGATTTCATCTTCCTTGAGAATTACGTATTCTTCGCCGTCCAATTCAATTTCACTTCCTGCATACTTTCCGATCAAGATCCGATCGCCCGCTTTAACTTCCGGGGGCACCAGGTCTCCATCGTCCCCTCGTCGCCCTGAGCCCGCGGCGATTACCGTCGCCTGCAGAGGCTTTTCCTTCGCGGTATCCGGTACGATAATGCCACCAATGGTGGTTTCGTTTTCTTCGATGCGTTGGACAAGCACGCGATCGGCCAGCGGGCGAACCCGCTGTTCCTTCTTCTTTGTCTTACCCTTGGCCACTGTAATCTCCTGGGCTTAGTGCCCACGATACGGATGGAGGGATAGCCGGCGGTCGCCGGAAATCCCGGGTTCTGCACGAACCTGTCAGCACGAAATTAAATCCGCGTGATAACAGGGTGATAGATGTTAGGTGTTTAGTGGTGCCTGCGGGGAATCGTATTCCGGCCCATTATCGGACCAGGCGTTACCCGTTCGATCATCATCTGGTTACCGCGACAATCTCACCGATGAGGCTTTACCACCTGGATTCATCCCCTTCAGGAATTTGAAGAGGTCACTGTCCGTTGACAGGACAAGGGTTGTATTTTCAGAAATGATGGACTTGTACGACTGCATGGTCCTTGTGAATTCGTAGAACTCAACCGCCTGAGCGCTCTGGTTATAGGCACTCGAGTAAATTTCGGTGGCCTTCGCGTCCGCCAGCCCACGGATCTCCTCGACCTGCCGGTAGGCTTCAGACTGGATCTTGTTCAAATCACGCACACGATTTCCACGAATTCTGGCCGCCTCGCCATTCCCTTCCGAAAGGAAACGTTCGGCGATCTGGCGCCGCTCGCTGATCATTCGATCGTAAATCTTTGGACGCACACTCTGATTGTAGTTGATCCGCTTGAATCGGATGTCGAGAAGTTCGATTCCAAACACCTTGACTTTTTGAGCTGCCTCGGCAAAGATCTCCTGCTCTACCAATTGACGTCCCTTTTGAATCGGCACAAGGGACCCCATTTTCAATTCCTTTTCCGCATTTGTGAGCAGGGCATCCCGTAAGGGAACTCGGTCCTTCGTCGTGCGGATGATCTCGATCAGCTCATGCTTTGCCACAGCGTTTCGTGTCTCGCTGCCCAGAATGTCGTCCAGGCGCGACTGTGCACTGCGTTCATCGCGCAGCCTCAGGAAATACTGCAGGGCATCTGTGATCCGCCAGCGAGCGTAAAGATCAACAGAGATGTATAGCTTGTCTTTGGTGGGCATGTCGGACGGACTTCCGTCCCATTCCAGGACACGTTTATCGATAGGGTTGATGTCCTGGATGAACGGCATCTTGATCTTCAGGCCGGCCGAGGTCACGGGTGCGCCAACGGGCTTACCGAACTGGGTAATGATCACTTGCTCGACTTCGTTAACCGTGTAGACCGCGCTCATCAAAACGATCGTCCCCACGCCCGCAATCATGATGATCATAGCTTTGGCAATCTTATTCATTCTTGGCCTCCTTTGGCTTGGGGCCGTCGAGATTCAGCAGCGGCAGAATACCGCGTGCGCTTTCATCGATAATAAATTTGGAACGAATACCAGGCATAACGTCCTGAAGCGTCTCAACGTAGATTCGACGACGCGTGACCTCCGGGGCCTTGGTATATTCGGCAAGTAAGGAATTGAATCGGGCGACATCTCCCTCGGCTTCGTTGATTCTTTTGAGCCGGTACCCGTCCGCCTCCCGGATCCGCTGATCCTTCTCGCCCTCGGCCAGCGGAATCACCTTGTTGTAGTCTCGCCGGGCCTCATTGATCAATTTCTCCTTCTCCTGCTGGGCCTGGTTCACCTCGTTGAATGATTCCTGTACGGGACGGGGCGGGTTGATATTTTTCAACTGCACCTGATCGATGCTGATCCCCATGGCGTATCTAGTTGAAAGTGCCTGCATCTTGGTCAGCGCCTCCGACTCGATTTCCTGCCGGCCAATGGTGATCACTTCGTCCACGGTGCGATCCCCGACCACTTCCCGCATTACGGATTCAGACACATAGCGGAGCGTCTGCCTCGGCTCACGGACTTCGAATAGAAACTTCACGGGATCGGATATACGATACTGAACCACCCACTCCACAAGCGCCGCGTTTAAATCACCCGTCACCATCTGTGTTTCTCGCATGCCGTCGTTCGGGTCAGGACTCTGGAAAGATTCCCGAGCGCCCGGAGTGATGAACCCGAACTCCTGCTTCAACTGGCGCTTGACGGGGACAATGGTCGCAACCTCAACGCCCAGGGGAAGCTTGAAATGCAGTCCCGGTGGTACGGTTCCCTGATATTGTCCGAACCGCTGGACAACCGCTACAGAGTCGCTCGGTACGGTGTAGTACGCCGTCCAAGCTCCCATAACGGCCAGGACAAGAGCGATCATCAGGACCGCACTGCGTGAGCCGCCGCTCGGAAACATCTGACTGAGCCGCTCCTTCCCATTCCGGACCATGTCCTCGATTTCGGACCCTGCCCGACCATAGTTATCGTTCTGCTGTTGCATTAGTTTGCTCCTCGTTTGCGCGCATTTCAACACACGGGCGAAACCACAAAGTGATCCAGGATATGTGTAGGCCCTATGTGAGCACTACAACTGGCTTTCCAGTCTCCAGGTCAATCGCCTTCTCCTCCAGGTGGGACACCGCCAATGCCACCTGGGCCTCAAAGAGGACCTGGTCCGGGACGGCGCCATTCACAATGTTCATGACCTGCGATCGTGCGTATCCGGCTTCAATGTCACCCGGGTAGGCTGTTTTAATGGCCCTGTAGAGCTCGAGGGCTCCGAACAGGTCCTTAGCTTCATCGTGTGTGGTTGTGCCATCGCATACAGATCGCTTGGCTTGGATTGCTCTACGTCTTCTTTCAACATGTGCTGCTCTTGATTATTCGTCAGCGTCGCGTCCCTCTACGACCTGCGCTAAAGGTGAAGTTCGGTTCTGCCCACCAAAGTAGGCTGTATTGAAGGACCATCTCCAGTCGGAGCTTACCCGCGTTTTTTGGCTCCTGCGGAACCCAGGAGGGACTTGATTCCTGATTGATTGGGGTCATTCTGATTCTTCTCCTTCATGACCTGGACCTTAGCCTGCTTCTTCGCTGCGGTCTGTTTCTGTTTTCGTGCCCGATCTTTCTTCCCGCCTTTGTCGCCCACCTTGACCCCTTTCGAGTAATGGTCACACCGACCTGTTTGTCGCCAATAAGACACATCGATAGAACCAGTTATGGGAAATTCGCTGACGATGGAATACATCCTGGTCGCGGGGCCGTTGGTCATGGGCTTGGAGACTTGCCATTACTGGGCTCCAGTACGAATCGCATCAACGATGGCATCCAGAATGGACTGTTCGGCGTGCCCATCGATAATCGACTTGGGTGCGCCCGATCGGTACAAGTGGGCGACCTCGCCGCTATCAGAAAGCGTCACGACCTTCAGCTCAGGGTAAGAAGAAAGCAAGTGTGTGCAAATATTGGAGTTCCCGTTTGTTTCGAGCGGAGTGATCACAAGCACGTCAACCTGTGAACCACCGGCGGCACGCAGGAATTCCATCGGGTTTGTGACTTCACCCACAACTTCCATGTCGGGCTGGTGTTCCAGGAGTTTGCGGATCACGTCCGAAAGCAGCTTGGGCCGGCTCGACAACAGAACCTTGATCTTGTCACCCATCAATTATTCTCCTGGGCAGATGTAAGCGTTCTGTGTCCCAATGGATCGATTGAATTCTGTGACTCTTCTTAATGTGTGTGACAAAGATAGATGGTACCGGACGGGACTACAATGGACCGAAAGGTTCAAAAAAGGTCCAGGAGAGGGACTACGTGGAAGGTGGACCTGGTGCAAGCCCAAAGAGAGGATTACCAGTACGGAAGGAAAAAAGGGACCAGAATTACGGATTTTTTAGCAGGTTTTTTTCGCGGGCGTATTGCACAGCTTCGAGGCGGTTATGCAGTTGCAGTTTGTCCAGAACATTGTGGACATGATTCTTTACCGTCTGAACTTCGATGGAGAGACGTTGCGCGATTTCCTTGTTGGACAAGCCTTCAGCAATCGTGTTGATAATCTGGATTTCTCGGGGCGTCAACTTGATGGAGGAATGCGGGATCTGTTCTCCCGCCAACTCGGCGACACGGGAGAACAGCGACGAGGCCAGTTGAGGAGAACAAAAGGATTCACCGCGATTGGCCGACCGAATCGTCTCAACGAGGTAGTCGAAAGACGCTTCCTTGAGCACATATCCGGCAGCACCGACCTCGATACAGGCCATGATTTCATCCGTCACATCGGGCATGCCCAGGATGATCACTTTAACGGCCGGCAGATCCCGGCGCAACGACCGGGTTATCTCGATCCCGTCTTTACCAGGTATACCAATGTCGATGAGTGCAACATCGGGGTGAAGGTCCTTGATCTTGCCCAGAGCCTCTTGCCCGGTTTCCGCCGCGCCGACGACTTCAAGCCCTTCCTCTTCAGCGAGCATGAAGACCAGGCCCTCACGAAGCAGGCGGTTGTCGTCAACAATGAATACCCGAATGGGATCATTCACCCGAAATCACCTCTTGTTCGCTGAGTTTTTCCAGATCCAGGATCTCCGACCGGGAATCCATGGAGTCGATTTTCAGACGAACTGTGTTTGTGCTTTTTCCTGAGCATCAAAATGCGACCTTCTCCGTTCACCATTCCGCCTTTCTCTCGTGGGCCCAGGCCAGGTGAGCTGCTTTATCTGTCCAGAACCGCATCAATAATATAAATGGATGATAGAGCGAGCGCCATATCATTCGGTAAATAGTTGTTTATGGACAACCTTACTGTCGTCATTGGCTCGAACCGGCTAAACAGGAGGCAGCACGGTGGATCACGCTTGTGCGCGAGAATGAGTAAGCTATTCCTGTTTCGGAACGGCGGCGATCCATCTGTTCGGTCTCCGTGTGTGACCTGGTTCACCCCGGATTCAATGCTTTCTTGCCGCGATAGCAACAAGCCTGACCTTCGGTTCTATTCTACAGCTGTTTACGCTCACCGACATGAACGGTTGCGTTCACCAGAGTATTTCTCTTCTTTGCACTCAGGAATACACTTTTTGCCAAAAAAGGACAAAACTCAGGTTCCCTTTCAAGGAGAACACCAACCACATGGTCACAGTGAAGGTAAAATGCACGCGAAGCTCTCAACTCTACACCCTGGACGAGACGGCAAGATTTGAGGTCACGGTTGACGGACAGAATGAACTGGTTAACAACGCCATGGTCAAAGTCGCGCTCTCCAGCGATACGGAAGTCGTCTTCCTGGAGAAGGAGTTTCCCCTGACCGATTCGACGAAGCCCTTAGTTGTGGAGGGGACCATGCCCATGCCTGGTTTCCTGCGCTGTCGGGCTACGGTAGCTGGCGATCCCGATCCAGTCATGGCCGAATGCGGAGTTGGCTTCGACCCCGAGAGAATCCGGCCTGTCCTGCCTGAACCCGAGGACTTCGATGCGTTCTGGGCAGATTCCCTTGGAAAACTGGACAGTATTCCGGCCGACCCGCAGTGCGACGAAATACCGGAGATGTCCACCGAAGACTACACTGCGTACCGGGTCTCGTTTGCCAACATCGGGAAGAAGAGGATCTATGGTGTCATGTCAGTGCCTACCGCGAAACATGGCACCCCCCCGTTCCCGACGGTCTTCGAGGTCCCGAGCGCTGGACCTCCAGTCATAGATCCTGCCGCTTTCGCGTTCAAGGCCCTGCCGCGCAACTACATTATCTTCAACGTCAATGTGTTCGACTTCGACCCCGGACAGGACCAGGAAACGCGTGACAGGCTATATAAAGAACTGATGGAAAAGGGGAACTACACGGCAAGAGGGCTGGAAAGCCGGGAAAGTTACTACTTTTACAGCTCGGTTGTCGGCATTCACCGAGCCATGAAATGGCTGTATGACCGCGAAGACGTGGACAAGAACCGCTTCGTTTACTACGGCGGCAGCCAGGGCGGGTTCTTCGGCTTTAACCAGATGGCCCTGGCCGAAGGACGATTCACCGCCGGGTTGCTCCACATTCCCGCCTTTGGCGACACCTCCGGTTATCTGATAGGACGCCATCCGATGCGCCCCCCCGGAGAAGATGCAGATGCTGTGGTCAAAACGATGTCCTACTTCGACCCGGTTCATTTCGCCCGGCGGATCTCCTGTCCGATAATGGTGACCGTCGGATTCATCGACAATGCCTGCCATCCCAGCGGAGTCTACGCAGCGTACAACACGCTCCCTGCAGAGAAATACATCCTCAACTGCGTGGAAAGCGGGCACAGCGGGTTATTCAACTACACTCGGCACCGCACCCCGATGTACGCTTGGTTGCAGAACCGGATGAGTCCGGACTTCGAATAGCAATGCCAGGTTCTGATTGAGCCTACCTCCTTCTTCAGCATTGACGAACGTGCCGATCCTGGGTATATTCTTACCAGTAAGATTAAGTGAAAGGAGGTTTCATGGAGACAATTCAAACTACGCGGATGTCATCAAAGGGTCAGGTCGTGATTCCTGAGGAAGTTCGGAAAAGTCTCGGACTGTCACCTGGACAGCAGTTCGTCGTAATTGCTGAAGACGACGTTGTAATCCTCAAATCGATCGCCGTACCTTCGATGCGTGACTTCGATAAAATGATCAGCCGAGCAAGAAGGGCAGCGAGGCAGGCAGGCATGCGCAAAACGGATATTTCCGCAGCGATCAACACAGTTCGTAATAGATGAGACTCATAGTCGACACCAATGTTTTCATCTCTGGGATTTTCTTCACGGGACCGCCATTCCTGATCCTCGACGCCTGGAGAAAGAGAATAGTTGGCTTTGTAGTTTCATCAGAGATACTTGATGAATACAGAGAAACGGGTCTCGAACTGTCGAGCGGGTTTCCGGGAGTGGACATTGGACCCTGGCTAGCCCTTGTCGAATCCAGAGCAATCATGATAAACGCTGCCCCGCTGGATGCTCCGGTATGTTCCGATCCCGATGATGACAAATTCCTGGCTTGCGCCCTCAGTGCACGTGTCAGATTGATTGTGAGTGGCGACAAGGCGCTTCAACGCGTATCGGGCCATGCAGGCGCCACTGTTCTCAGCCCCAGGCAGTTTGTGGATCGGCATCTGGGATAGACAGTCAGGATGGTCCAATTGTATTCTCCGCCCGCGCACAATCTCGTGTAGATCATTTCACTTCGCGGCACATATTTCTGCCCTTCGCCTTTACTTCGTACTCCGAACGCCGCACGCCTTCGCCTTAACTCGAGACGCGACCATGCACCCATTCCTCCTCGACCTGCCTTCATTTGACCTCCTCGGATTCACCCTTGGACCGATCCGCCTCCCATCCTTCGGAGTCATGGTCCTGATCGGTGTCCTGGTAAGCCGCTGGATATTCTTTCTCGAGTTCCGCCGCAAATACCTGGACACCAATCTCGTCGACGTCCTCGTCATTGCCGCCATCGCCTGCGGCATTGTGGGTGGCAAGCTCTACTTCATCCTGTTCGAACTCCCCCCCTGGCTCACCTGGGCAGATGTGCTCGGCAATCTGTTCTCAGGAGGTGGTCTGACTTGGTATGGCGGCGTGTTATTGGCCTGGATGGTGTTTCCCCTGTTAGCGAGATGGTATAGCACGCCCCTTCTCTCTGTCCTGGACACCCTTGGGCTGGTGTCTCCTCTGGGATATGCCTTAGGGCGAATCGGCTGTCAACTCGCCGGTGATGGCGACTACGGGACGCCCACGGATCTCCCTTGGGCAATGTCCTATCCGGAAGGCCTTGTCCCAACACGCGAGCTCGTGCACCCTACCCCCATTTATGAAGCCCTCGCCGGATTCCTCCTGTTCTATCTCCTCTGGTCGCTTCGCCGGCGATTCTCTGCACACGGGCCCATCTTTTTCTTGTATCTGGCGGGTGCGGGGCTGTCCAGATTCTTTGTCGAATTCATACGCATCAACCCGGTGACCTCTTTGGGTTTGACCGATGCCCAGTTGATCAGTCTGCTCATGATTCTCCTCGGGGCAATGGGGATGCTGTACCGAAATCGCCTCCCTTTGAAGCCCCATATTTAGGTTCCCTGCCTCGATCTTCTGTGTTATCTTGGATCGCATGATCACTCAGATTAACCCATTCGGCTTTGAGCGGCGATTCTCACTGTAAATTCAACAGATTGGTGTTCCCAATGCCCATTATTGACGCACACGTTCACGTTCTGGATTCCTATCCGCCAATGGCACCGTTCGACGATCTTGGTCGGCCCGATCGAATGCTTTTCCTGATGGACGAGTGTCAGGTGGACAGGGCGCTTCTCGTGCCCGTCGTCACCGATTTTTCACCCGAGAACAATGCCGAGTGCGGCGAGCTCGCCAGAGCGCACCCGGACAGATTTTCGGCGCTCACAGATGTTCAATTGCACCTCCCTGAAGCCGCCGACCAGGTCACCAGGGCGCGGGAAACATATGGAGCAGTAGGAATCAGCTACTACCCCTCATCGGGTGACGTGAAGTGGATGCTGGAACCCGCTTGCGACCGGGTTTGGGATGCGCTTGAATCTCAGAATCTGGTCTGCAGTCTGCAAATGCACCCTGCAAGTTATGCGGTCCTTCTCGAGCTTGCCCGCAGGCACCCTGCGGTGAAGTTTCAGAGCAATCATCTCGCCTTACCGTCTTCATTGGATGAAGCGGATGAAACCTATGGCGGATTCGTCGAAGCCGCCGGCCTCCCCAATCTCTCCGTAAAAGCCTCTGGGTTTTACGCCGCAACAAAAACGCCCTGGGATTTCCGGTGCCCCCGAGTCCTCGCATTCTTTCACAGACTTCTCGAAATTGTCGGA
>CAVOEZ010000017.1:0-14756 GCA_963694355.1 Latescibacteria bacterium UBA2968
AAACAGAGGTACCACCGTACCCCGGGCCCCCAGCACGTTTCCGAATCGGACAGTTACGAACACAGTTTCCGATGTCCTCGCCAATCCCTCCACCTGAAATTCCGAAATCCTCTTGCCAACTCCATAAACACAGGCGGGCTTTACGGCCTTGTCGGTGGATATCATCACAAATTTGGTTGTTTTGAATTCGTGGGCAAGTGACGAAACCGTCCTTGTCCCAACAATATTGTTTTTGACGACTTCTTCAGGAAAGGGCTCGATCAGATCCACGTGCTTATGGGCGGCTGCGTGGAAAACGACGTCCGGGCGGTATTCCTCGAACACCTGGCGCATCCGATGCGTGTCGCGAATGTCAGCAATGCAGGGCACATAAGTGACCTTGGGGAATTGGACCCGGCAATCCAGATCGATTTCGTAAATGCTGTGTTCGCCTCGCCCAAGGAGGACTATTTTGCCCGGTGAGAATCGACTGATCTGGCGGGATAGTTCAGACCCAATGGATCCACCAGCCCCGGTGATCAGGATGACCTGGCCATTCAGATAAGCTGCAATTTCGTCCAGGTCGATGTTTACTTCATCGCGACCCAGAAGTTGCTGGATTTGGGAATCGATCATCGCAATGGTGTTCCAGTGATTTGAGTATACGATTGAAAATACTAACGATATGTGCACTGAGGGGCTAAAATATGGTCAAGGATTACAAAAAAGTCAATAAAGTTGAGGAAATTTCCCGGAAACGCCAGGACTGCTGAAGTCAAAACCTGTAGAATAGGTCCCGGATGCTCCAATTCAGAGTGAGCCAAAGGACCTACAATGACAGTTTTCACAACACTCAGGTTGTCATAGGTTGGCAGAATTGAGACACTTTGTGTCATCCGCACACGTAAATTGTAAGATTTTCCACACGTGTGGAATATTGGTATAATTAGTTTCAGGTTGTTTTTATTTGATTTACATAACACATAGAAGTCAAATTCAGATTTATCATGTCGGTTTTCAGGATTCAGTGCTGAATTTCAGCTGAAAACAGCAGGGTGATGGACCGGCAATACGCGATTTGGGTAATTGGCAAAGAAAGGGTCTCCCGTGTTGGATAACAGGAGACCCTGACCTGATTCGAGTACCGTTTTGTGCCGAAGACTGATCAATGTATTCTCGTCCGGATGAGAGGGACCAAACTTTCTCCCTCCGGGCGCTAAATCGTATACCCCTGCTCATCGTGAAGGGAGATATCCAATCCTGCAGACTCCTGTTCCTGTGTGACTCTCAGGCCGATCGCCGCATCGATGATTTTCAACAGGATCAAAGAGATGACCCCGCTGTATACCAGTGTGAACACCACGCTGACGAATTGAGCGTAGATCTGATTACCCAGTGTCATTCCCTCCGCGAGCCCCTTGCCGCCCAGGTCTTCGATGACGAATAACCCGGTCAACATTGCCCCGACGATGCCCCCTACGCCGTGAACCCCAAACGCGTCAAGCGAGTCGTCGTAACCGAATTTCCGCTTGAGCGTGGTAGCGCTCCAGAAGCAGACGATGCCTGAGACCATACCGATCACCAATGCTCCGGGAACACCTACGCTTCCGGAGGCGGGTGTGATCGCAACCAGCCCGGCCACAGCTCCGGTTACGGTTCCCAGGACGCTCGGCTTTCCGTGCTTCACCCACTCGATGAACATCCAGGTGAGTGTGGCCATTGCCGTTGCGACCTGAGTGACCAACATCGCCATTCCCGCATCCTCATTGGCTCCGAGGGCGCTGCCGGCGTTAAATCCGAACCACCCGACCCAGAGCATCGCCGCGCCGACCACAGTGAGTGTCAGGCTGTGCGGTGGCATCGGCACGCGTGGATATCCCTGGCGCTTGCCCAGGACGAGCGCTGCAAGTAGTGCGGCGATTCCGGCGTTTATGTGGACCACGGTGCCCCCCGCGAAGTCGAGGACGCCGAGGTTGGCGAAGAACGAACCGGGCCCACTCCAGGCCATATGACAGACCGGAGCGTATACGAGGATTGACCAGAACGACATGAACCAGAGGAGTGCAGAAAATTTCATGCGCTCTGCGAAAGCTCCGACAATGAGCGCGGGTGTGATGATGGCGAAGGTCAGCTGGAAACAGACGAAAACGGATTCCGGGAACGCCATCGTCAGGCTTTTGGGCGTTATGCCAGTCAGAAAGGCCTTTCCCAAACCACCCACGAAGGAATTGAAGTTGAAGGTGCCAGGGATCATCCCGGTGGTGTCGAAAGCGAGGCTGTATCCGACGGCAACCCAGATAATGGTCATCAGAGCTGTAAGTACGAAGCATTGCATTAAAACGGAAAGCACATTCCTGGATCGGACGAGACCGCCGTAGAAGAGCGCGAGACCTGGAATGGTCATAAATAAGACCAGGGCGGTAGCGGTCAGCATCCATGCTGTGTCGCCGGTGTCAAGACCGTCGGAGGCTGCAACGGCGCTGGGGAGACAGAGGGATATCAGCATGGGGAGGATGATATATATTGCTCGTTGCATAAAAGTATCCGTGGATAAGAATTAAAGGTAGTTGGGACGTTTAGAGGCAATGTTTGAAAGTTGGAACGTTGGAATGTTTGAAGGTTTAAGTCAAGAGCATCGATTTTGTGCTGGGATTCAGAATTTCGGTTTGGAAGTTGGGTTTCAACGTTTAAACCTGTCAACCTTCCAACCTGCTAACTGTGGGTATCTAACCTGCTAACTGATTTAAAGAGCCTCTGGTCCCGTCTCACCAGTCCGAATCCTGACTGTCTGCTCTAGTTGCGTAACGAAGATCTTCCCATCGCCCACGTTGCCAGTCTTTGCAGATTTTTCTATCGCGTCTATTGCGCGTTCTACAAGGTCGTCCGCCAGGGCGATTTCGAGTTTCACTTTTGGCAAGAAGTCGATTACGTATTCCGCTCCCCGGTAGACCTCTCGGTGACCCTTCTGACGACCAAAGCCTCTCGCCTCGATGACGGTCATGCCTCTCACTCCGATTTCTGCGAGCGCCTCACGTACATCATCCAGCTTGTGAGGCTGAATCACTGCAGTTATGAGCTTCATAGTTCCCCCCCGATGACCTGCTCCGCGAACATAATTAACCGCTGATTTTCGATGGCGATCAATATATCCGGGATATGTTTCGGTGTGGTTTCGCAAATGTTAAATTGAGGTTAAAAGGGCGGGTAGCGTCAGGTACCTGAGGTTGGGCAAGCGAAGGAGGACCAGCAGATTTCAAGGATCGGACGGCGGACGGCAGACGACGGACGACGGACGACGGACCACAAAATCGCTCGCCTTCGCGATTCTGTTGGTCTGTTGGGCTGCATCGTGATACCCGGTTGGTGGTTGAATAGCAGCGCTGATTGTAGCGACGCCGAAGCTTCGGTTGTGTCTTTGTGGTCTGTCGTCTCTGGTCCGTGGTCGCCTTTTACCGCGCTCTTTGACTTTGCCAAATGCCTCATCTATATTGACACCGAATTACTTAGATGTCCTCAAGTCACTGTCCTCAAGAACCGGGAGCGGAGGAGATATGGAATCCGAGGAAAGTATCGATCGCGATGCGAAACTGAAATCGCTGAAACCTGAAGACTTGCTCCAGAAACTTGATCTGAACGGTTCGGGCCTGGAGCGCGCTTGGAAGGAAGCAGAAGGTGGTGACCGTGACAGAACGTTGTCCGCCCTTCTGGAGCATTTTCGAAGGAAATTTCCGTTGCCCGATTCGACTGAATCGCCGGAGAAAAGGAATTTTGGAACCGCCGATAAAGTTGTGAACCACGTGCTCCAGTGGGGTCCGTACGAAGAGGCAGACTATGGTCCCGAGATGGACTGGGAATGGGATCCCAGGGGAGATATCGAATGGGTAGCTGCGGTTTACAGATTCTATTGGGCGGGACCTCTGGCCGCCGCCTATCAGGCCACTCGGGACGAAAAATACGCCGCGTCGTTTGTAGAGCTGACAACGGACTGGATTTCGAAGCACACGCTGGAGGATAGACAGCGAGTTCATCCGGTTTATACCTACTGGCGAGGGTATGTCTGGCTGGATATTCAGACAGGTATACGCGCCACGAACATTTGCAGCGCGTTCCGCACGCTGGTGCATGCTGAAGCATTTACTCCGGAGTTCCTCGGAATCTTGATGGCCAGTCTGTACGATCACCAGGTGAAGACCAAACTGATTCCGATGAATCGTGTCCACAACAAGGCGATTTTCGAGCAGAGAGGGTTCATCAATATCGCGCATACTTTCCCAGAATTCAGCGAGACAGGAGAATGGCTGGAGCTGGCACTCCGGCGGTCGACCGATGTGCTGCTTGAGCAAACGACCTCGGATGGTGTGCAGCGGGAGTGGTCGTACGGGTATCACCAGGGCGTGTTGCGGGATGCGGTGGAGATCAGGGACCGGATGGCCGCTGCAGGCGTGAGCGTCCCGGAAGTGTACTGGGATCGGGTCAGGAAGATGTACGACTATATACACTGGATTGCGACCCCGGACCTGGGTGCGCCGATGTTCGGAGATGGGTCTCGTCCGCTGGTGGATTCTGAGGATCGTAGTAGTTGGCCGCTCTATTCCGTTCTGAACGAGGCAACGGATCTCCTGGGTGATCCAAAATACGCGGCCCGGGCGAATCTGGATCGGTCTGTCTTGCCGGAACAGAAAAGCCAGGCCTTTGCCGATGCCGGAATGTATGTGATGCGAAGCGACTGGGGACCGGAGCAGATCCACCTGGGTCTGCATTGTTCTCCGCTTGCTATTTCGAAGCACGATCAGCCGGACAATGGGACCTTTGAGCTGTACGCTTACGGGCGATGGTTGATGCCGGATACCGGTTTCTATATTTATGGGCAGGATTCTCCCGATCGAGAGTGGCACCGGCAAACGAGAGTACATCAGACATTGACTATGGACGGGAAGGATTCACAGGATGAGGGTCGACACCTGTTGTGGATATCCGAGCCGACTTTTGATGTGGTTTCCGTTGAGAATCAGTCCTACGAGGACCTTGTGCACAGGCGCACCATCTGGTTCGTCGACCGGTTGTTCTACGTTATTCTCGACGAGTGCCTGGGTGATGCACAGGGTGATCTGGAATTGCATTACCAGTTTGCACCCGGGGAATTGAAGGTCGATCCCGGTGAAGGCCGGGCGAGAACTTGCTTCGAGGATGCAAATGTGATGGTTACCGCAACAGCAGACACGAACTTGACGCTGACCGAAGAGGAGGGGTGGTTCGCCTGGTCCTATGGCCATCGCAAAGCACGGCCGGCAATTCGGTATGGCTGTGAAGGGGCTGCTCCAGCGAGCATTCTGAGTCTCGTTGTGCCATACAGGGGAAGCAATTCTCCCGAGGCTTCTGGAACAATTCCGCCGGGTTATGTTGCCGGGTCCGATCGAGTGGAGTTGGAGGTATCTGCTTTCGGGAAATCGTATGTCGTTGGGCGGGATCTGGCAAGTGGCGAAGGTTGGTGCAAGTAAGCGGTGGAGGAGGGGATGGTATGCACTGCGTGACGGATCCCTCCCCGTCTGTTCGAGCGAAGTCGAGAACCTGGGATCAAAGATTTGGCTTTTCTTCGCGGATTTCACTTGTTTTGCAGGCGAAGGAAGTCGCGTGGAGATAAAGGATCAGAAATTTAAGCTTACATTCAAATTGAACAAGGAGGACAGTAGTGAATCAACCACCAGAAGAGTTTATTCGCGTTTCGCACGAGGACCTGAAACGGTTTGTGTCATCTGCTGCTCAAAAGGTCGGGCTGCCTGTTGATAAGGCGGACCTCCTGGGTGAACTTCTGGCGGCGAATGACTTGAGAGGCACCTTCAGTCACGGAACACAGCAGATAGCCACGTACGCAATCTTGATGCGTGATGGGACGCTCAATAACGATCCACAGCTCGAAATTATGAAAGAGACACCGGTGAGTCTGCTTGTGGATGGCGATGGCGGGCTGGGCTACTTTCCTGCGCACGAGGGCACGCTTCGGGTTATCGAGAAGGCGAAGACATCGGGAATCGGCGTGATGTCAACCCGGAATCACGGCCATTTTGGTGCCGCCGGAATTTATTCAAGAATGGGTCTTGAACACGATCTGCTCACGTTTGTCACTTCCGGTCATCAGCTCAATCTTGCGCCCGGGAATCCCATTTTCAGCGCTGCAGGGGGTTCTCCAATGTCCTTTTCCGTGCCAACGGATGGTGAGGCTCCTCTGGTGCTGGACTTTGGGGCAATGCATGATTTCTACTCGGGCGCACCCTGCAGAGATGAGATTGTACGGATGGCCCCGGGTGTTGTGTTGAGATCGATTGGATTGGGCGCGATCTGCCAGACGTGGGGGGGGTTGCTTGCCGGGCTGCCAATGGACGTGTCACGTATTTCCAAAGATTTCGAAGGCGCCAATCAGGGTTCCCTGGTGGTTACCTTCAAGATCGAACTGTTTCTGGATCCGAAGCAGTTCAAGGCGGAAATGGATGAGTACGTGAACAAGGTCAGGAATCTGGAGCCGATGGAAGGATTCGATACTTCGAGATTGCCAGGAGGACCGGAAATTGAAAGGGAGGAAGCCTATCGGAAAGATGGTGTCCCTGTAGGCCCATCGCACAGGGAGAGGCTGGAGAAGCTGGCCGGTGAAATCGGGGTTGCCTTACCGTGGTAGAAAGTCGATACCCTTATACACCTCTTGGCCCGGGGGTATGGTTGTTCTTATTCTGAGATTTCGCTGACAAGGGCTTCTTTCCCATCTGTGAGTACCTCTAGCAATTTCTGGGCTGCAACTGAAAAGCTTCTGCCCTGCTTGTGGAGGATTCCCAGAGGCCGAATGAGCGCATCTCCTCTTAGATCGAGGGTTGTCAGTGAGCCTTCAGCACGCTCGAGTTCCACAGAGCGTGAAGGCAAAATGGATATGCCCAGGTCGACCTCAACGGCATCCTTGATGGTGTCGATGTGATCGAGCTCCATAGCGATGTTGGGTTGAACTTTATTTTTTCTGAGATATCGATCTATGGCCTGGCGCGTATACGTTTCCTGTGAAAAGAGGATCAAAGGGTGTTCGGAAAGATCCTTCATCTCGGCGATCTTCTTCTTGGCCAATGGGTTTTTCGGATGGCTCACCACGACCATCTGGTCCTCGGTAAAGGGGATGGTACGGATGTTGCGCCGGGAGCGGGGGTAGGCCACGATACCGAAATCGATCTCGCTACTGCTTACGTCATCGTATATTTTTTGCGTTTTGTTGTATGCAAGTCTGAAGTTTACTTTGGGATAGGTTTTTAGATACTTTTGGAGAAAAGGACCGAGTTCTCGCATGCCGACGCTGTAGATCGACGAAAGCCGTACCGTACCTGAAACAACCCCGTCCAGAGCCTCCACACGATGAAGCATTTCCTCGTAACGCCGAACGATATCTCTTGCGCCTTTGTAGAAAACATCTCCCTCTTCCGTAAGCGTGATGTTTCGCTTGTGACGTTCGAGCAAAACACCCTGGCGTTTCTCGATGCTCTTTATTTGCTGGCTTACGGCGGATTGTGTGACATCGTTTAAAACGGCGGTTTTTGAGAAGCTTTGCGTATCTACCAGGTCGCAAAAAATCTTGAGACTTTGGATCAGCACCTGTTGTTCTCCATTCTGATCCGTATCATTGGACACGGCCCACTTGTGTGCGATGCGAGTAATAATTAGAAACTGAAATATAAGTAAAGTTAATTTTTACGCAAGAAAATCGTAGCAGATGTTCTGATTGTGGCGGGGGATTATGCGACCCAACCGTTACGGAAGGCTGTTGACGATGGTCGGAAATATACGTATCTTGTGTCACCATCTTGAACAGGTTTCGCACACGTGATCAGAGGGTTTCACGCGCGTATGTCAACCAAATTCCTTTCGTCCACCATCGGTAAGAAAATCGGAATGGCCCTCACAGGGCTGGCGATCTACGGATTTCTAATAGGCCACCTGGCCGGAAATCTGTTGTTGGTCAAGGGAGACGATGGTACCTCGTTCAATGCATATGCCAGTTTTTTGACCGGCCATCCTCTTATCATCCCTGTAGAAGTGATTCTTATCGCCATATTCGTAACGCACGTGGTGCTGGCCATCAGTGTAACCATCGACAATCGAAAAGCGCGTCCGGTTGGATATCAGGCTCGCAGCCGGACGGTGGGAGGGAGAAGCTGGGCATCTTCCTCTATGATCTATTCCGGAATCCTGATTCTTATTTTCCTGGTTATTCACATAAGAGGCTTCAAGTTCGGAGATGTGGGATCCGGAACGCTGTACGATCTGGTAGTAAGCACGTTCCATCAAACTGGACTCAGAGTGTGGTATGTGTTCGCAATGGTTGTGATGGGTTTTCACCTCTGGCACGCATTTCAGAGTGCATTCCAGACTCTGGGCCTGAAGTCTCCCGCAATAAGAGTTGCAGGACTCGCGCTGTCCGTTGCTCTGGCAGCCGGCTTTGCTTTTCTGCCGCTGTATCTTGGTTCGTCAATGTAGCTCCATTCAGGTGCCGAACAAGTACCTGCAAAAGAGGTCGAATATGGCTCTTAACGGCAACGTTCCCGGTGGTCCCATCGAAGAGAAGTGGGACAATCACCGGTTTGAGCTCAAGTTGGTGAATCCGGCCAACAAGCGCAAACACACCGTAATTGTGGTTGGAACAGGTCTTGCCGGTTCCTCTGCAGCGGCTTCCCTGGCCGAACTGGGGTATAACGTGCTCGCCTTTTGTATCCAGGACAGTCCCAGAAGGGCGCATAGTATCGCCGCGCAAGGTGGGATTAATGCGGCGAAAAATTATCAGAATGACGGGGACAGTGTTTACCGGCTGTTTTACGATACCGTCAAAGGTGGAGATTACAGATCCCGTGAAGCGAACGTGTATCGGCTTGCGCAGGTAAGCAACAGCATTATTGATCAGTGTGTTGCACAGGGCGTCCCTTTCGCAAGAGAGTACGGTGGTACGCTTGGAAATCGTTCGTTCGGTGGTGCGCAGGTTTCCAGAACATTCTACGCAAGAGGTCAAACCGGCCAGCAGCTTCTCATAGGGGCATACAGCGCTTTGATGCGTCAGGTCGAAGTGGGAAAGGTCACACTCTTTCCAAGACGTGAAATGCTGGATCTCGTCCTTGTTGACGGCCATGCTCGCGGAATTGTGGTTCGGAATCTGGTGACAGGCAAAATGGAGTCCTACGCTGCGGACGCTGTGATTCTGGCAACCGGTGGTTACGGCAATGTATTTTTCCTATCAACAAACGCCAAAGCTTGCAATGTAACGGCCACCTGGAGGGCGCATAAGAAGGGCGCCTACTTCGCAAACCCCTGTTACACCCAGATCCATCCGACTTGTATTCCCGTTTCCGGAAGTCATCAGGCCAAACTGACCCTGATGAGTGAGAGTTTGAGAAACGATGGCCGTGTCTGGGTTCCAAAACAACAGGGCGATGCCCGCACACCGGAGCAAATACCCGAAGACGACCGGGATTATTATCTGGAGCGCCGGTATCCGAGTTTTGGAAATCTCGTTCCCAGGGATGTGGCTTCCAGAAATGCCAAGGCAGTGTGTGACGACGGACGTGGTGTTGGGGCCACTGCCAGGGCGGTTTATCTTGACTTCAGGGACGCCATACAACGAGATGGATTTGACGTAATCCATTCAAAATACGGCAATCTCTTCCAGATGTACGAGGAGATCACCGCCGAGAATCCATACGAAACCCCGATGCGTATCTATCCGGCGGTTCATTACACGATGGGTGGTCTCTGGGTTGATTACGATTTGATGAGCAATGTGCCAGGTCTGTTTGTCCTGGGAGAGGCAAATTTTTCTGACCACGGTGCAAACAGACTGGGCGCCAGCGCCCTGATGCAGGGACTTGCAGACGGTTATTTCGTCATTCCCTATACAATCGGCGGCTATCTTGCCGGGGCGGCAACCGAGGTCGATACCAGCCATCCAGCGTTTCGTGAGGCAGAGAAAGAGGTTACTGACAGGCTGGAGAAAATTCTGGCTGTGGACGGTTCGAGAACGGTGGACGATTTCCACCGCGAAGTGGGAATGTTGCTGTGGGATAACTGTGGAATGGCTCGCAATGAAGCCGATCTGAGAGTGGCGAAGGGTAAAGTCAGAGAAATAAGAGATGAGTTCTGGAAGAATGTGACCGTGACCGGTAGCCAGGGAGAATTCAATCAGACACTCGAGCGTGCAGGCAGAGTTGCAGACTTTCTCGAATTCGCGGGTCTGATGGTAGAAGACGCCCTGGTAAGAAACGAGTCGTGTGGCGCACATTTCCGGGAGGAGCACCAAACGGAAGAAGGTGAAGCGTTGCGGGATGATGAGAATTTTTCTTATGTTGCGGCCTGGGAGTTCAAGGGTGTGAATGAGGCGCCCGCGCTGCACAAGGAAGCTCTCGAATTTGAAAATGTATCGCTGTCCCAAAGGAGCTATAAGTAATGAATCTGACACTCAGGGTCTGGCGTCAGAAGGATGGACAGGACAAGGGCGGAATGGAGACCTATCAGGCCACCGATGTTTCACCTGATATGTCATTCCTTGAAATGCTGGATGAGGTGAATGAAGAACTCTCCAGAAAAAAGCAGCCGCCCATCGCCATTGAAAGCGATTGCCGTGAGGGAATATGCGGTGCGTGTGGTCTGGTCATCGGCGGGATCGCCCATGGACCTGGTAAAGGGACGACAACCTGCCAGCTCTATATGAGAAGTTTCAAAGACGGTGACACCATCGATATAGAGCCCTGGAGAGCTGCCGCGTTCCCGGTGGTTCGGGACCTTGTAGTCGACAGGTCCTCGTTCGACAGCATCATTCAGTCTGGCGGGTATGTGTCTGTGAATACGGGATCCCCTCCGGATGGTAACGCTTTGCTGATCTCGCAGCCTGTGTCGGAGGAAGCAATGGATGCCGCGGCCTGTATCGGGTGCGGCGCATGCGTGGCAGCCTGCAGGAACGCATCCGCAATGTTATTTGTATCCGCAAAAGTCAAGCACCTGGGTGTGCTTCCTCAAGGACAACCTGAGAGGAAGAGACGTGTTCTCGCGATGGTCGAAGAGATGCAGGAGCAGGGCTTCGGGGATTGTTCGAATGAATACGAATGCGAGGCGGTTTGCCCCAAAGAGATATCTGTAGAGACGATCAGCTTCTTGAATCGGGAGTTTATCAAAGGCAAGATCGCTAAATAGAATAGGTTGTAAAGCTAACAGGTTGGCAAGTTGCGGGGCTGAGCGTAATTCGAAGATCAGACCTGCAACCTTCCAGCCTTTATTATTTTGGAAAGGTGTTTGATATGGACTACAGAAATGAGACCGACAGCATGGGTGAAATTCAGGTACCAGAGGATCGGTATTATGGTGCCCAGACGGCCAGGTCGCTCATCCACTTCGACATTGGTACCGAAAAAATGCCCAGAGAGTTGATTCGTGCTCTGGGCACTCTCAAGAAGGCAGCCGCCCTGGTGAACAAGGAATTGGGCAAGCTTGCCTCCGATAAAGCAGACCTGATGACGCGGGCTGCCGATGAAGTGATCGAAGGGAAACTGGATGATCACTTTCCTCTTAGAATCTGGCAAACGGGTAGCGGCACACAGACCAATATGAATACGAACGAGGTGATTTCGAATCGTGCCATTGAGATCTCCGGGGGCAAATTGGGTAGCAAGAACCCGGTTCACCCCAATGACGATGTCAACATGGCCCAGTCCTCCAATGATACGTTCCCGACTGCGATGCATATTGCGGCTGTCAGTGAAATTCACAGACGTCTTATACCCATGGTTACCCAGCTCAGGGATACACTTGCTGCAAAGGTCGAAGAATTCGATGGCATCATCAAGATTGGCCGCACCCATTTGATGGATGCGGTTCCTCTAACTCTTGGACAGGAATTCTCGGGCTATGTTGCTCAGTTGACAAAGGGGCTCGAACGCATCGACGGGTGCTTGCCCAATCTGTATGAACTGGCTCTGGGAGGGACTGCTGTCGGCACCGGACTGAATACGCATCCTGAGTTCGCTGTGCGGTCTGCAGCGAAGATCTCGGAGTTGACCGGACATCCATTTGTGACCGCCGGCAACAAGTTCGAATCGTTGGCCGGACACGATGCGATTGTAGAGGCGAGTGGCGTGATGAAGACGTTGGCGTGTTCGCTTATGAAGATCGCAAATGATGTGAGGTGGCTGGCGTCTGGACCAAGGTGCGGCGTAGGGGAATTGACGCTCCCGGCAAACGAGCCTGGCAGTTCTATAATGCCGGGCAAGGTGAATCCTACACAGCCCGAGGCAATGACAATGGTAGCGGCCCAGGTGATAGGGAATGATACCACGGTGGCGGTGGGGGGATCTTCAGGCAATTTTGAACTGAATGTGTTCAAGCCGGTGATGATTTACAATCTGTTGCAGTCAATCCGCCTGCTGTCGGACGCCTGTGAGGCATTTAACGACCATTGCGCGGTTGGAATCAAGGCGAATCGGGACAATATCGAAAAGCATCTTCAGCAGTCCCTGATGCTGGTAACGGCCCTGAATCCACACATCGGGTATGACAATGCTGCCAAAGTGGCCAAGAAAGCTTTTCAGGAGAATCTTACCTTGAAGGAATCGGTAGTTGCGCTGGGTTTATTGAGTGGTGAGGAATTCGATGAAGCCGTTAGACCCGAAGAAATGACCGGACCGAAAGCATAGAATCAGGGTGCACCAAAAGAAGAGGCCCGACGAATGATCGTCGGGCCTCTTCTTTTTGCATGATCGGTGATGGTCAATTCCCCAGATACTTCTCGATCTTGCCGCACCACTTGCCAGACCATTCCAAAAGATTGCCGTAGGCAGGATCGGAATCTGGTCCTCTTGGATAGAAAATTGACATTACGCCCCCATCCCCAGCCTGGAGCCCAAAAAGGTGACCGATCAGATTGACCCTTTCGCTCTCCTCGACCCGGGTGGTCTTCTCCTTCAGAGCGATCACATTAGGATAAATGTGGTGGCCCGAAACCTCGAACCACTTCTCATCTCTTCGTGCTCTCAGTTCCTTGAACAATCCCAAATGAAAACTACGCGGTGAATTCGTTTTTCCGATATGCTCCTTCAATTTCGCCTCCCCATGGATCCAGGATTCCCACCCGGACAGCTTGGTGGTAAATCTGCTCTTCTTGGGTGGCAGCGATTGCCTGTCATTCTGCTTTACGTCTACATTTGAGATCTCAACTGAGCAATTCTCCTTGATCCTGTCGACCCACCACTGGATTGTGTCGATCCACAGTTGTCTGTTGTTGTTGTAGGTTTTGAGGTCCTCTGCAATGTAAAATTGCAGAGGAGTCCTGTGGGGTCGAAGTCCTCTGGGACTGGTGCGGCAGCTGGAGGTTGGGCAACCCGCGCCGGAGCGCCATATTGCGGCTCTCGCGAAGCCTGCGTAGGCCAGGGGTGCGTAGGCAGCGTCGTATCCAGACCAAGCGCAAAGACCGAAGGGGCTGCCGAGTGTAAACCCGTGCCAATCGAAGATACGATTCCAATGACTTTTCCACGGTCATTTACAATTGCACCACCGATATTTCCAGATGCGGCAGGACAGGTGAATTTGTAGGATTTCACACCATTTTCTATTTTTGTGTTGCTGATCAGGCCATCTGTTATGGTAAAGTCCGATCCCTCCGGAGATCCGATGAGATATGCACGTGACCCGATCGGTGGATCGGTGGACTCGAGGTCAAGAAGGGTGCCTCCAAAGACCTTGATGCGGATCAGTGCGAGGTCCCTTTTTTCGTCCTTGTCGATGATTCCAGATACGTCGAATACTTCTCCCGAAGAGAAGGTTGCGACGACAGATGTTGCCTGATCAACGAGGCTGTAAGAGGTAACGGCAACCTTGTTATCGAGCGCAAGGAATGCGGATCCGACCACCCTGGACCCATCAGCTTTCTCCACCGTTAGGATTACAACAGAGGGCAAGATTTCTTTGTAAAGTACATCAGGTGCTTTCCCCTGAGCAGGGGTGAATGTCGGGGCCAGAATGATCAGGAATGCGACGTGAAGGGCGAAAAGGCTGTGTTTACTGAATACTTTATCAAGTCTCATCTTGACCTCTATGTTCGGTTTGCCCGGCGGCTGACAGGAGGTACGAATGTAATCTCGTGCTGGTTCTGCAATACGGGTGAGGCATATGATAAGGAGCTCAAATTGCATCGTCAAACGAAAACTGGGCGTCATGACACGGTGTGCCCCGTACTTTCAGTTAGGAGTTACTGAATTCTGCCTCTCCCGGCCAGGGGCCAAACAGCCTCGACGATACCTTCTCGGATCGCAAATAGTTCATCGTGAAGGACCACCGTGGTATCCGAGTATCCGGCAACGAATTCGATTTTTTCACCAATGTCGGGTATGGTGGTTTCTTTGCCAAGTACAACGATGCCGTGTTCGGCCGAAAGCATCACCGATTCCACGTTCGGAATCCCCATAGGTTCCGGAATTGCCGCATCACTGCTCATGGTTTTCTTGCCCGCGTCGCAGATAATTCGCTTGGCGTTCACCCTTGATGTGACTGTTGAGAGAATGGTCATCGCGTATTCCAGATCGGCCCCGAAGGAGGTGCGGTATCTCACGTCTCCAAAGATGCCGCCTCCGGCTTCGATTTCCGTTATACCCGGGTGAAATGCACTGATCCAGTAGGTCCCGGTGCCGCCGCAACTGACTATGTCGACCGTGTGACCCTTGCTGCGACACCGATCAGCGGATTCGGTGAGTTTGGTCAACGCTTCGGTGATCATCCGT
>CAVOEZ010000018.1:0-14693 GCA_963694355.1 Latescibacteria bacterium UBA2968
GGCCTTTCAGCGAATATTTATGGGTCCCGTCAATGACAGATGGAAAGATTTGCCAGATATCAATGGGCGGGAATTACTTACAGTAGTTCCGCTGGCCATTATTGTAATCGTTCTCGGAATCTATCCTGCGCCTGTTCTGGATCTGCTTGGTGCATCTCTTGGCCAGTTGTCCAGGGTGCTCGGCGCTTCGGCAATGGCGGGATTTTAATATCAGTTGTTCAGGAAGGTAGAGGAGGCGCAGCTTGTTATCGGAAGTCGTTCAGAACGCCGTGGCACTGAATGTCGGCAGCTTGCAGTTTTTCTGGCCCGAAATCCTGCTCGTGGCTGCAATTCTGCTTATTGTCGTGGTGGATCTGGTTCTTACAGAGAATAAGAAGGGTCTTCTTACTGCGATTACGCTCTTGGTGCTCGTAGGTATCCTGTTCTCGATTTCGGAGCTCTACGGGCAGGAACCGCGTTCGCTTTTCCTTGGCATGGTAGCGCTGGACAACTTCGCGCTCTTTTTCAAGATTCTGTTTGTAATCACCACCATCGTGGTGACGATATTCGGTCTTCAATCGCCCGATATCGATGAGGAACGAATTGGCGAATTCTACGCTATATTTCTCTCGGTTGTGCTGGGCGCGTTCCTGATGGTTTCTGCAACGAATTTACTGATGATGTATCTCTCTCTCGAGCTTGTCAGTCTGCCTTCGTTTGTTCTGGCTGGATATCAGAAGAAGGTGAGAAGATCCAGCGAAGCCGCCCTGAAGTATGTGGTCTATGGTGGTGTTTCGTCAGGAATCATGCTCTACGGGTTCTCCCTGATTTATGGTTTGACCGGCACCCTCGACATTTACGAGATCGCACACCAGTTGAGCACCACAACGCCTCAGAGTCTGGCGCTGTTTCTGGGTGCCACCTTTGCCATGGCCGGTTTCGGCTACAAAGTGGCCTCCGTGCCCTTCCATTTCTGGTGTCCGGATGTCTACGAAGGGGCGCCCACCCCGGTCACTGCATTCTTGTCCGTTGCGCCTAAAGCGGCCGGGTTCGCCATGCTGGCCAGGTTTTTCTATCTCGGTTTGTCGGCATACGATCACGCTGCAGGTACCGGAGTTCCGCTGGGCGTCGCCTGGCCGCATCTCCTGGCCATCATTTCAGCCGCCACAATGACGCTTGGAAATCTCTCGGCGATCTGGCAGAACAATCTGAAACGCTTATTGGCCTATTCAAGCATTGCCCACGCAGGTTACATGATGATGGGCGTGGTGATGCTGAGTGCAGCCGGGTTGAAAGCGATCATGTTCTATTCGGCCGCCTATCTGTTTATGAATCTTGGCGCATTTCTTGTTGTGCTGGTCCTTGCCAACCGGATCGGGAGTGAAGACATCAAGGATTACAAGGGGTTGGGCTGGCGCTCACCCTGGATCGCCGCCGCAATGACGGGGTTCCTCTTCTCTTTAACTGGTTTGCCCCCGACCGCTGGGTTTATCGGGAAGGTTTATCTGTTTGCGTCTGTGGTGAGTGGGGGGCTTTACTGGCTTGCTGTCGTGGGCGCCCTGAACAGTGCCGTGTCCTTGTACTATTATGCCAGAATTGTTCGGACCATGTATCTCGAAGAGCCCACCACCCAGGAGCCTTTGACGATCCCAGCCTTTGCTTCAGTTACCCTGGCGGTTCTTTTTGGAGGGACGCTGATCCTTGGGGTTTACTGGTCGCCGCTCGCAGAACTCGCCGATGTTTCAACGGTGCTTTTCACCGGAGGATCGGGAGGTGTGCAGGCACTGCTGAGATAATGAGTCTGGCAGATATCGATGCAAAAAAGGCCCTGCGGGATTCCGCAGGGCCTTTCTTAATTTGTCTGTACAAGGGGGCCAGAGGCTAACTGCCCCACGCCTTCCCACTGGCTTTCCGCCGCTTCTTGCCCAAATCCTTTTTATCCACAACGAATCCCACCAGGTTTTTTTGCCCCAACTGCTTCAGGTAGGCCAGAAGCGAAATTTCCGCCTCCTTGTTGTTCAGCTTGTGGTCCGTGCTGAGGCGCTTTATCATTGCTTCCACAGTGGTCTTTCCGTCGCACATTTCCCATACCTGGGTTCCGATCTGGTCCAGCACCATGGTGCGTTTGTCAGGTACCCAGAAGATTTTCGAGATGATCTTGACTCTCGTTGTATCCGCCCGACGAAGCGTGATACAAGCTTCGTCATCGTCGTTCATTTCCCACTCCAGTGCTGAATTGCGGGTGGGTTTCGAATTGAACATCGCTTCACGGGTTATTTTTGGCTGTTTCTTGAAGGATAGCACAAAACGCCTCTTGCAGAATAGGTTAAGTCTGATCAGTTTGAATGTTCGAAGGCCGAACCAGTATCAAAAATAGGATGCGGGCGGGTTGTTGTCAACCTCAAACAGGTTGACGGATGGACCAAATTCAAGCCGGGCTTACCCGCCGTCTGCGGAATGGCAGATTACTCCCTTGCAGCATTCCGAGATGTCCGGATTCTCTCCCGTTTTCCTGCAGTGGATCTGGACGCAGTATATCTTATTCGATTCCATGCAGGGCCAAATACGGCCATCCAGATTGAGTCTGGGGCGTACACCCCAGAAGGGCAGGGGAGAAAGGAGTCCACGCCAGCGACTTTTTGGCTTGCCGATTACCGCGATGCCCGGGTGTTCCCCGACTTCCACGTCTGAGGTTTGTGTAACCGTGTGCCTCAGATCCTTCCTGAAAAAGTCCTCATACCAGGCTGTCAATGTGCGATTCTTCAACAGCATTTGAGCAAGACTCAAGCGGTCTACCTGCACCGAGGTGGTTCCCTGGATAAATCGAAGTCGTATGTGTCCCGATTTTAGTTCATAGGTTTCAAGGGTGTATCCTGCGGGCGAAGTACAGGTCAGGTCGTAGAGGGACCAGACCTGTGGCTGATCGGGGGGTGTGTCCGTGAGAGAGTTCAGTATTCTGCTCAGCAGATTATCAGGGTCTTCGTGCGTTTGAAGCATGATTCTTACGAATAGGAGTCGATCGGAAAGTGGGCTATAGGCGGCTACGGTATGAATATTGTAGTCCGTCTCCCACGTGAAATACTGAGGTGAAGTCATTTCCGGCAAGTCCAGCCATGGGCAGTCGGTCTGTCGGCTGACGTTGAGGCTGCTTTTACCCTTTTGGGCCTCTTTGGCAAGCCCTTCGATATACCGGTCTACCACGAGCCCGACACCATCGTCGCCTCGTGCCTCCTTCCATTCAACTTCAAGTCGCACGGTAGTTGGGTCGTCCAGACGGACGTTACCGGACTTATGGTCTCCTGAAATTTTTCCGGGGTTCCATTCAGAGGGCACGTCCAGCCCAATGCCGTGCCAGGAAAACCGAACCCAGTCTGCGTATTTGAGTTTTTTCTTTGCCATTTTTGAACTAAGTATGGGTTTTACAAATGGTTGTGAGAACAAGATAATACAGGTACGTAGGCTTCATGTCAAGGAATTTGGTGGTGAACGGAGGGACTGCAGTTTCTCCCGATCCCGGAGACTCTAAGCTCCAGGCAGCGGACTGCAAACCAGGGCACGGATCTCATTGTTTTTTAAGGTGTTGGTTTTTTCTTGACGGTTGCACTAATGTTCACTATATTCAAATGAGCACTACTTATTGAAGCTTCGAATTTCATTTTTCGCTCTCTTGAGTCCCCCAACTCAGGCAGTCAAGTGCGGGAAGCAAAAAGAGGGAGTTTGCAATGCGAAAACCACTGACCAGCAGGCAACAGGAAATTTTCGATTTTATTGCGGAAACGATAAGGGGAAAAGGATACCCCCCAACCATTCGTGAAATCATGGATGCATTCGACATCGCATCCACCAATGGTGTGAGAACAACCCTGGCGGCCCTTGAGAAAAAGGGCTATATCCGACGGAGAGCAATGCTTTCCAGGGGTATTGAATTGACAGATTTCGCAGAGCGGGACTTGCCCGGTGCAGCACAACTGCGAGAGGTTCCCGTGATCGGGCGTGTGGCGGCTGGAGAGCCCATCCTGGCGACAGAAAATGTGGAAGGCACGCTGGCGGTAGACCGATCCTTTGTGCCTTCAGACGATGTCTTCGCGCTCCGGGTGTCAGGCGAGAGCATGCGTAATGCGGGTATCATGGATGGAGATTATGTCCTGGCAAGGCATCAGCAGACAGCAAACCAGGGGGATATCGTTGTGGCCGTGATCGGTGAAGAGGCTACGGTCAAACGATACTATCTTGATGGGCTACAGATTCGACTGATGCCGGAAAATGATACTTTCGACCCCATTCTTGTGGATCCATCTCAGGACGATTTCCGGATTGCAGGTAAGATTGTGGGTTTGATGCGGAGATTTTGAGGATGGTTGATACCGAATTCAACCCCCATCCAGTGGATGGGGGTTTTTTATTGCCCGGAACGGGTCGAGGTTGGGTATTTTCGACGAAAGAGCTTTCCTGCCTTTTGCTCTACGTGGTTGGATAGTTCCAGGCTAAGCAACGATGTCAGGATGGCGGTTCCCGATAGCCCGGTTTCCTGTTCGATCGCATCGATGTGGACCGGTTCTACATCCGACAGGCACACGTAGACCTTTTTCTCATCGCCGGACAGGGTCTCGGTGAGGTCCTCCACCAGGCGGGCCTTGCCCGTACGGGTTGTTGGGGCGAGGTGTGCCCCGATTTCGGACAGGATGTCCTCTACCGTTTCCACAAGGACTGCTCCTTGTTTGAGTAATCGGTTGGTGCCGATACTTCTGCCGGAGTGAATGGGACCTGGAATCGCAAATACTTCGCGGTTCTGTTCCAGGGCAAGCCTCGAGGTGATCAGCGCGCCACTTCTGTCGCCTGCCTCCACAACAAGAACACCGAGGCTCAGACCGCTGATGATTCTGTTCCTCCTTGGGAAATTGTGCGCCTCCGCCTTCGTACCCATTGGGAATTCCGATATCGCGGCGCCCGTCTCGCAGATATCTCTGAAGAGTCCCAAATTTTCCGCAGGGTAAGGATGATCCAGACCGCTCCCCAGAACCGCTGCAGTGTATCCGTCTGCCAGCAATGCACCACGGTGTGCATAAGTGTCGATTCCGGTCGCCATACCGCTTACCACCGTAATGCCTCTCGAAGCGAGTTCATTCGCCATTCGATATGCCGAGTCCTTTCCATGTGAGGTGAAAGACCTAGACCCTACGATTGCCACAGCGGGCCGTGAGCATATATCGATTTCACCACGAACGTAGAGAATCGGGGGCGGTGCATAAATCTGTTTCAGGTAGGCTGGAAAATCGGGATCAGAAAGGGTGATGATGCGCACATTCGCATCCAAAGCACGCATGATCTGGTCCCTGGGCCATGAGGTATCCCTCTGGTTGCATATCGCCCTGGCGATTTCCTTGCCTACATAGGGCACTCTGGACAGTTGCCCCGGTTTGGCGTGGAGAACTCGAGTTGGGGCATGGAATTGATTTAGGAGCGATGAAAATGTAGCGGGTCCGAGGCCCGGCACCGAGCTCAGTGCCAGCCAGTCTTGCAGGTTCTGGTTCATTTGGGTATATCCGGGAGGTGTAGCGCTGGAAATGCGACTCAGGCGAGTCGGGACCCTTCAGACGAGGGCAAAAGCGATGCCAACCAGAAAAAGCAGAAGGGTGGCGGATCCGGAAGATGGAAAGGGGAATGAAACATGCATATAGGGTTCAGATTTTGAAGGATTCTTTCAAACGTCTGTCTGCCTGCTCTGAAGAACCAGCGCGCCCAATTTGTGTACCAGACCTGGAATGCCTTCGCCTGAAACGGCGGAGATCGCCAAATCGGATTTTCCATCCAGATCGGCCTTGTCGCGCTCCTCGGGAGGCAAAATATCTATTTTGGATGCGGCTACAAGGGTGGGCTTCTTTAGGAGATCTTTGCTGTAGCTTCCCAGTTCATTTCGCAGTGTTGCGAGGTCTTCCGCAGGATTCTCGGATGAGGCGTCGATGAGGAACAGGAGGGCCCGGGTTCGTTCGATGTGGCGCAGAAATTGGATGCCAAGGCCCTTGCCTTCGTGCGCGCCTTCGATCAGCCCGGGGATATCGGCAACAACAAAGGAGTGGTAGTCTCCACTTGAAACAATCCCGAGATTGGGTTTTAGCGTGGTGAACGGATAGTCCGCCACTTTGGGATGGGCGGCGGAGATTCGGGACAGCAAGGTGGATTTCCCTGCATTGGGTAGACCCACAAGACCCACATCCGCAATGATTTTGAGTTCGAGTTCCAACAGCATCTCTCGCCCTTCTTGCCCCGGTTGGGCGTAGTCGGGCGCCTGATTTGTAGATGTGGCGAAGCCGTGGTTGCCTCGGCCTCCTCGTCCGCCACGCAGCAAGACGAATCGTGAATCGGGGTCTGTCAGGTCGGCCAGAGTTTCACCGGTTCCAATATCCCGAACCACTGTGCCCGGTGGGACCTTTATTTCTGCATGCTCTCCACGCTTTCCTTTGCATTTCTTGCTGGTGCCATGCCCGCCGCGGCCCCCTTTTATCAGCCTGCGGTACCGGTAGTCCAGGAGTGTCGCAAGGTGGCTCTCAACCGTGAAGATCACATCCCCTCCATTTCCGCCATCGCCGCCATCGGGTCCTCCCATGGGCACAAACTTCTCCCGTCGAAAGCTTTTGCAGCCGTTGCCGCCGTTGCCCGATTGTACGGTGATTTTTACCTGATCTATGAACATGGTCTTTGTTCCTGAATGGCCGACCGTTTAACTCGGCGTGGAAGGGTTCGCTTCGCTGACCGCATCTGGTTCGCCTGACGAGGCGTTCTCTGGTGTGTCCCGATTGATTCCGTTTCCACCATTTGGCGGGCGCATCAAAAGGGCTTCCTCTATGGGCGTGTGCAGATCCGCACTCTGGACGAGGTCTCTCGCCGTGTTGTGAAGAAAGGAAATGACCTCCACGCGCGGACCTATGGTCTTAACCAGGTTCAGGAGAGAAACGAAGTCTCCATCGCCTGTTACCAGGGCAATGACGTCAAGCCTGTCAACAAGCTCCATGATGTCAATGGCCATGCCCATGTCCCAGTCTCCCTTGGCAGATCCATCACTTCTCGTTCGCAGATCCTTTTGACGGACGTCATATCCTTTCAGCTGGAGCATGGAAATAAATCCCGTCTGATCAACTTCTGGAGACTGGACGACATAAGCTATTGCACGGATCAGCCGGCGTTTGCCGACAACCACTTTGAGGAGCTTTTCGAAGTCCAACCGTGCATTGAATTGCTTGGCCGCATAAAAGATGTTCTGGACATCTACAAAGATGCCGACTCGCAACTGTGCTTCAGGAACATCCAGGGAGGAGCGGGCACTGAATCTGCTGGTGGAGTCGAGGTTTTTCAGTTGTGTGCTCAATTCACCAATTTCCTTTTTGATCGCCCCTCGCTCTCTTGCGCTGCTGATGGCTTCCTTCATTACTCGCTCTTTGATTTCCACCAGTGCAGAAGGATGCGCCGCCTGTTCCGTTGCCTCGCGTTTGTCGCTTGCTAACTGCTGTTCGATCCGGCTCAGACTTTTTTTCATCCTGCCGACTTCAGCCGCTAGTGATGCGAGGGTTTCGGAAAGTGATGGGTCTCCGCTGTTCTGTTTGCCGGGCATCGCGTCTGAGACCCTGGCTGCTATTTCATGAGATTGGCGTTCGTCCAAGTGCTCAGTCCTTCCCTTCATCATTGAAACGTGCGCGCAGTTTCTCGGCCACCAGAGGCGGCACAAAGGGCGAAAGCTCTCCACCGAACTGTGCAATTTCTCTCACAGTGGTAGAGCTAAGGTAGGTGAATTCGAGACTGGGTGTCAGAAATACCACTTCGAGATTCTCGTTCAGCTGTCTGTTCGCAAGTGCCATTGAGAGTTCCGCTTCATACTCGGTGGTCGTGCGCAGGCTCCTGACCACCGTAAAGATCTGTCGCTCGGTTACAAAGTCCACCAGAAGTCCGCTGTATTGTGTGACTTCCACTTCCGCATAGTCTGACGTCACTTCCCGAATCATTTGTACGCGATCTTCCACACTGAACAGAGGCGTTTTTTCAGGGTTGTGTCCCACGGCCACAATCAGCTGGCTGAAGAGTTTTAGCGATCGCTCGACCAGGTCGAGATGACCGTAGGTGATTGGGTCGAAGGTACCTGGATATATTGCCGGATTCATGGGTTCTCCTGTTCGAGCCCTCTAAATGCCAGCCCGGCCGCAACGGCAAAAACACTTTGACGAGCGACCAGGTGTTTTGATTCAGTGTCCAGACCAGTCGTGTCCATTGCGGCGAATGGGTCGAGGATCGTAAGTTGAGGCGAAGCCGAAATACTTAGCCGGTCCGAGAGCTCGGCGATTTGTTCGGGTATGCCGCAGAGATGGATTTTGCTGAATACCGAGCCGGTTTTTTCCCTGCTGCGGTCACCGAAAATCCAACCCTTCACGAGGCTGATTGCCCTGGCTTCGGGAGGTGTTTCGACTTCGTCTTGCAGCATACACGCCGTCTCCGCAGTAGTAATCGTGTTTGCATCGCCTGCCACAAAAAAGAGTCTGGAACCGTCCAGACAGATGGCGGCATTGCGCTCCCTGGTCCATATTCCGGCAGACCGACAGGCATCATATAAAGCGACTGGGGCAATCACAGGACTGTGAAGGTTTGGTTCCATGTCGTCGAATAGGCTGGTTATATGATCCTGGATTTCCTTGCGAATAGCAATCCAAAAAGCGGATCGCCCTGAGGGGTAGTAGTCGATAGAATATGCATCGAGCGGCGAAATAAGGGCCTGAGAAGCTTCCCAATAGATCTGTTCCCTCCGGTCTTCATCCGATGCGACCTCCAGAGGGACTTTCTGCATGTGATAGAATTCCTTGCCCAGGGCAGGAACAATACATCCTGTTTCAACATTCAGTGTGGCAAGTGCCGTCCTGATGTGTTTTGCAAGCTGACCCAGGAGATTTGGGTCTCGCAATGTGGCTGGCAAAAAGGGTAAGGGTAGGGTGGCCTCGAAAAGCCCGCATAGATGATCACTCGAATCCGAACGCATCAGGGAGACGATACGGATGGCATCACCGCACAGGTGGACGCCGGTGGCTCTTGTCATGGGGGGGTCACGGTGATGAGCGGTCGTAATCGTTCAAGGGTTTTGGATCCAATCCCGTGCGCCGCGGTCAGTTCTTCTAAACTGGTGAACGGGCCGTTACCTGTCCGGTGTTCAACGATCAGGGAGGCAGTACGAGGCCCGATCTTGGGCAATGTCTGGAGCTCTTTGGCAGAAGCGGTGTTGATATTCACGATGCGTGGTGGTTCAGGTTTGGATGGTTTGATATCACTTCTCTCCGGCACTTCAACGGCGGCCTTCCGAACTTCGAATTCCGGCAGGCCGTTATCCAGAAAGCCTTCCAGAAAAGTGATCACAACACCCAGCAGCAGTATCGCGCTCAGGATGATTAGCGCGAGTTGTTCTTTCCTGTTGAATGTGAACATCGGATTCTCCCGCACGCGTTTAATTGAATCTTATTTCTCCCCAGACTCGAAATTCCCACACCCTGTTGGTGAGGTCGCGCAGTTTGTCCTTTCTGCTGTCATGTCTCAATTGAGTGCCGCCCGTGAATTTGCTGCTGAATTGATACTGGGCTGCCAGGCTCGCTCTCCAGGTGCTTTCGTTCCGACGGATTACCGCCTGAACAGAGTCAGAGAGGGCGGCGCTTCTAGGAATCTCCTTCTGTAGATTCGTTCCCTGACCGAACTCTACGGTAAAATCCAGATTGCTTTGCAGTTTCTTGAAGAATTTTGGGTTCAAGGCATATCTGAGCGTCGCATTCAATTGAGACTGTTCCGTGATCGTTGTCCCGATCAGGCGCTCTTCCAGTGTGGGTTGTACATTTGTCGTGTCGGTGCCAACATTACGTTGATACCGTAGATCATCGGTTTTGCTTTTTCTAAGCTGAAGGGAAGTGCTCATCTGGTTTTTCCATCTCGCCTGCCATGCAAAGAGGGGAGTGAATGCAACCTGCTTGCTGTCGTTTGTCAGGAAAAGCGGTCCAAGTCCGCCATCGCCGCGCTTTGTCTTGTCCTCTTTGTAAGTAAAATTGATGCTGGAACTCGTGAAAAACCACCGCAGCACCGGTAAACTCTCCATGCCTCGCCATCCGGCCGATATGCTTGGAAACTCGACCTTTTCTTCCTCGGTGTTGGCATTGCCGAAGTTCCTGGTGTGGTTGTAAGAAACGGCCGTGGAGGTCTGGAATCCGGCCGGCAGGCGAACGCCGCTGTTCGCACTGGCATTGTCGGCTATCACGCGTGTATTGATTCGCGTAACGCCAGCTGTGTTGAAGAGCTGCGCTTTGGTGGTGTCCGTGAGCCCAAGCTGGAATTTCATTGAGGGCCGCTCCCTAAGGCCGAACAGATTGAATGCCCTGTTCCGGAATGCGTTCACCTGGACGTTCTGAAGGGATGAACCCAGCCTGCCTACTAGTCGGAGCATCGAAAAGCCTTCTTTACGGCTTCTCGCGAGTGGTTGAAACAGAGCCGGAATGTTGAAACTGAAGCGCCCGCTGATCCGGTTGGTGTTCCCGACCGTAAGGCCTCGACGGGCATTTCCATAGGCTGTGCGCTGTCCGCCTGTCTCGAACTGTTCACGGTAGTTTGCTGAATACTGCGTGTTCACCGTGAGCCAGCGGGTTAGCCGGGGCGTGTAGTTAAAGCTGACTTGCTGATTCCGGTTCGTCTCGCGCCCGAACTGGAGCTGTGTGAGAGCAAAGGAATTCCTCATATCCCGATTAATGGACAGCGTATAGTCGGAATTAAGACTCCGCAAGGGGGCGATTTTTATCGTATAGGTTTCAGACAGGGTGAAGGTTTCATTGAGATTCGCGATCGTGTCCGGTGACACCCCGGCCACGGCGGAAAAAGATCGCTGATCTCTGGTATTGCGAGCAAACCGTGCGTTGTAACGGACGCTCGAGGGAAGATAAAAGAATTCAACGTCCTTCAGACTCTGGTAGAAGGGCATCCACTTGAAGGGCTGGAGCCCGTTGCGCTGCGGCCAATTCAAATCGTAGCTGAACGCGCCGTTGAGGTTCTGGGATTCGTTGGATCGCCGCCGGGTGATCGCGCCGTTTACGGAGCTGTCGGTCGTGTAGTTCAATGACGTGTTTATTCTGTCGAAGAAGATCTTGGCGATGAACCGTGAGTCTTCCTTTGCCGGTCGTTTCCGAAGCGAAATGTTGAGCCGGGAGGAGGAGCGAATATCGCTTTCATTGGTCTTTTGCTGCTGGGTCAGTACAATATCGGAACCCCGTCGGATTCTGGGTATGGAGCTGTTCCGGTTGTAGCTGAATCGCATGGGCAGATTCGTGTTCCAGGCTTCCGGTAGAAATTTATTCAGATTCAGTTGACTGTCGAGACTGATTTGCGTGGTGGTGTTTCCCGTTGCTCTGCCCTGCAGATCCTGAAAGTCTCCACTGCGACGTTCCACATTGATGTTCACATTTCCCAAATCAGCTAACACGGTTTGTACATTGATGAGGGCGGAAATGGCCTTCCTCTTTCTGATCTTGTCCACACGCAATTCGTCGATCCATATTTCATTTTCACCTGTCAGGATGAAATCGCCGCGATTCCTCACCCCAATGGTGAAGGACTTGATGTTCGAGAGCGCGGGATTTCCCCGGACCACGTAGGTGGCCCCGTCCAGATCTGCTTCCATCCTGTTTTGTTCCCGAATCAAACGTGCAGCAAGGTCACCGGCAACCAGAGAAACGACAAGGCTGTCCGACGAGGGCTGATTCGCGCGATCCAGGAGCTGACCCTTGAGTTGCGACAACAACTCAAGATCGATGTCGAAGGTGTTGACAGGATCGGACCACCCACGATAGATGCGTTTGCTGTATTCGTAGAAATTGAGTGTGTCCCCATTGATGGGGGCGAAACGAATAAAGAGTTCCACCGGACTCAAGAAGCCGCCGAGGGAATCCGGGCTTGCCGGGAAATTGGAATCCGAGGTTTCCGACGTGGAATTGCCACCGTGGGCGAATAGCCCCATGGATCCGTATTGAGTGTAATTCTGGCCGCTGAAGAAGGTCCGCGAGGCCGAGATGGTTTCCCCTGGATGGAGGTCTTCGAATTTCAACTGAAGCGACCGTTCCAGGAGCTCTCGGCCGGTTGTCGGGTCGGTTTCCAGTTTCAGATCCGGTGGGGGATCGTACACAATATTGTCCGTACCAATGGTGGCGACCTTGAAGTCTCCCGACTGTTGGCCAAACACCAGGTCGTCTTCGAGCCAGTCGCTCCCGACAATATCGATGGTGTAGATGTCGAGCTGGGTGGGCTCGTCGTGTTCTATCCAGATGCGAGCGTAGTCGACGACACCCGAGAAGGTGGTGTCCGGAGAACCCTCGATGATTCTTGGCGCCCTCTGGCCCCGAAGCGGGATGCGAAGGAGGCGCCACGGATTGTCTGAAGGGTCCGACTGGGTGCCTACGACCAACACTGAAGGGCCATCGTAGTTCCCTGTATCCACATTGAAGCCCCTGTCGGACCGATTCACATCCGTCGGGTCGTATTGTAGGTCGATGCTGTAGCGAACATAACTGTTGCGCGTGTCCAGGATGCCGTTGCGATTCAGATCCTCCGTGTCCGGGGCCTGTTCACGCTCGGGGTTGTTCGCCTGCGTACCGTTCAAGCCAACCGGATATCTGAATTCCAACTCATCCTGGTTGAAATCCACATCAGTAAAATTGTCGCTAGAGGGGTCGTCCGGTACCGTTCTGAAGGGAAACAGTGCCCTGAATACGGAGTCTTCCTGTGCATCGGTCAGCCCATCCAGGCCCACATCCTCTTCCGGTGTGGCCACGTCGTCGCCCGTTGGAAATCCGGGCAGCGGGAGGTCCTCGGTGCGGAACTCGCCGGCAGGGGGGCGGTTGTCCGGGTGATCGAGAAGCAATTCCGCACGCTCCGATATCTGACCAAAATCCAGATGCAGCTTCCCGCCATTTCCGCGAACCCACAACTCGATGAACTTGGATCTCGAAAAATCCAGGCCCACGAGGTAGCTGGTGATACCTGCCCACGAAAGCCTCGGGATTTCGCCGGATGCATTGCGGGAAATGACAGGGAAACCGTTGGTGCGCGCGGGCTCGAATCGCAGGCTCAAGATGTCCACGACCGATTGCTCGACCGGGATGTCGTCGCGAGACGGCTGTATATCGTAGATCGTGATCCTGTCTCTCTCGACGGGATTGTACCAGGTCAGTCTTCCCCTGGGCAGCGAGAGATCGATATTGTCTATTGTAGGTCGGCTCGCCAGGTTCCATACGAATTTGAAAGTTTGCAAACCCAGTCTGTTTTCCGCGCCTTCAAAGTCATCGATGTATGCCACATTTTTCGTGTTTGGATTGGGCAGGCTCTGGGCGACTTCTAAATCGAGGTTAAGGGAGGAGGGTGCGTTGGTAGAGACAAATGGCAATCTGTTTACGAAGTTGGTCAGGATCTTGGGGCGAAATCTGAATCGGCCGTTCACATCCCAGATCATGGTTCTGGCAGGTTCTTCACCAACGCGTATACGCTGTTGGGTTGCGCTCTGGCTGCTGTAAAGCAGAGTCGCCCCGATCATGGAAACGTTGTCCTTGAATGAGTGTTCCGCCCGAATGCCCAGCAAGCTTTTCTGTCCGCCTCCTCCAATACCAAATAGGCCTTTGGATCCGTAGTTGATGATGAGGTTGGCGGAGGGGTCCGACGCGAGCTCTGCCGCATCCCCGATCAACCGGATGCTTCCGAACTGATAGTCGATACTGTAGTCCCGACCCTTGATGAGGCGCCGATTGTTCAGGATCACTTCCTCACTGTCCTCGATGATTCCGAAACCCAGATTGAACTCTGTAGATTGCGCTTTCGAACGGATGCGCATGAAGAATCGGCTTTTCTCGGACCGAGTCGTGCGGTTGATTGTATTGTAGATTTCGGGCACTCGCGCATCGTCTGCCAGGTTATTCGCTCCAACGCCAGGTTCACCAAAGGGTTCGAGAGCCGGGAAGACGAGGTGCCCCTGGACCAGATTGAGCCCGGGGAGTTCGTTTCCCCCGTTGATGTCGATGATGTTGTCCGGCTGGGAGGATTCGGACGATCCGTTCGTGTGTGTGTCCAGTTCAAAGATTTGAAGGAAGGGGGTTCCGCTCTGGTTGTCTACGGGTTCCTGGCCGGAGACGTCCCTGAAGATTTCAAGCTCGAAACCTTCGGGTTCAATGTCACGACCGCGCAGGCTGTATACATTTCTCCAGGAGAGTTGCCATGTGGGGAAATTCGGCAGCTGCTGTCTACCCTTGATGAGTTTGAGCGGAATTTTTAAATCAGGGTTCGAGACATCCTGGATAAAGTTCGGATCGCCAAATGTGCGGCCGTCGCTGGTCTGGTAGGCTACGCCAAGTGCAAACCCTCTGTTGACTTTACCCCGGCTCATGATCAGATAGCCTCTGGAATCGACGAGGAACTCATCACGATTCAATTCGTGAAACGATCCTTCTTCAATGCCGCCATTCTGTGTCCTGGACACAGATTCGTTCGGGGTCCCATCACTGTTCCAGATGGCAAATGCCACCCCCGCGCTGGCCCTTTGTTCAATGTCATTGATGTCGTTGAAGTCATTCAGAAAAACGCGGACGGAGTTGATGTCAACAAGGTCGCTGGAGGCGGGTTGGTTGGGGTAGGCATCGCGGTGGACCCTGTCGAGGAAGAAATATAAATCT
>CAVOEZ010000019.1:0-14573 GCA_963694355.1 Latescibacteria bacterium UBA2968
TTTCCGCTTCGAACGTCTCCGCTTTGTCAACTGGCGCATCAGTATATAACCGATGGGGCGGTTGGGGCTCCCATTCACGTGACTGCTGTGAACTATGTGCCCTATGGCGTGGGGTACTGGGAACAGGAGTATCGCAATTTCGAGATCACGCAGGGACTTTTCCTGCAAAAGGCGACACACGATTTCGATTACCTGCAATTCCTGATGGGCTCGCCAATTGTTCGTGTGTCTGCAATGGCCACCTGGGGAAAGGTTTTTGGAGGCAAGAAGAAGGCCGGTCTGGTGTGCTCTGTGTGTGACGAACAGGAGACGTGTCTGGAAAGTCCGCAGAATCGGACCCGAAATCAGACGTCCGGCACCCGATCTGATCACGCCTGTTTGTACAGTGTGGATTGTGGTAGTCCGGAGACGGGAACGAACGAGGACTGTTCCAGTGCCTTGATCCAGTTCGAAACCGGGGCTCACGGTGTCTATACGCAGGTGTTCTACTCTCGGCGAGACGCGGGCGTCCGTGGGGCAACCGTGAGTGGATATATGGGCCAGGTGGGGTTTGACTGGTACAAGAATGAACTGACGCATGTACGTCACCACGCCCCATTCAGTGGAACAGAACGGGCGAGTGAGGGGATGAGCCACTTCGGTGGCGATATCGAGCTGGGCAGAGATTTCATCGGAGTGATTCGTGGAACCGCGAAGTCGCGGACCCCGATTGAGACAGGGCTTCAAAGTGTCTACGCGTGTCTGGCTGCGAAATCCTCTGCCGAGAAGGGCCGATTTGAGAACGTCAGACAGGTGGGCGCATAAATGAAACCGCTTCATGTAGTCACGCCATTATGGGAATCCAGCGCGTTGAGTGCGCTTGCCAACAAACAGGTGTTTCTCAAAATGGATGCGCTGCAACCGGTCGGATCGTTCAAGATCAGGGGTATGGGTGCCGCCTGTCAGAAGCACGTTGAGGCGGGTGCCCGACATCTTGTGTGTTCTTCCGGGGGCAACGCGGGCTATGCCGTGGCCTATGCCGGTCGAAGACTTGGCGCCAGGGTTACCGTGGTGGTTCCCGAGACCGCATCGGAGCGATCCCGAGCGATGATCCGGAGCGAAGGCGGCGAGGTGGAAGAGCACGGGAAGGTCTGGGATATTTCCCATGCCTATGCCTGTGAGCTCGCAAAGGATGAGGCTTCGGCCTATGTGCATCCGTTTGATGATCCCACGGTCTGGAACGGACATGCCTCGATTATCGATGAGGTGGTGGAGACCGGGGTTAGACCGGGTGCGGTTGTCGTGTCTGTGGGGGGTGGCGGATTGCTGTGCGGTGTGCTGGAAGGGATGCATCGTGCCGGGTGGGACGATGTGCCGGTGGTGGCTGCAGAAACAGACGGCGCTGCGTCGCTTGAGGCATCGCTTTCCGCAGGTCGACTGGTGACGCTGGACAGCATCACGTCCATCGCAACCACACTTGGTGCCCGGGCGGTTGCCACTGAATGTCTGTCCTGGGCCAATCGTCGATCGATTACTCCGTGGACCATGACGGACCGTGAGGCGGTCGAGGCATGCTTGAGGTTTGCGGATGATCACCGAGTGCTGGTGGAACACGCGTGTGGTGCTGCGCTCGCTGCCGTATATCGAGGAGCAAGCCCGCTGGAGCATGTAGATTCGGTGCTCGTTATCGTTTGCGGTGGTGCGGGCGTGAGTCTGGAGTTGCTGGATTCCTGGAGCAAACAGGTTGGACTGTGAGAAATGGCAATCGTGCCGTTGGATTTAAGTACGGAGGTAGGAACGAATGGTGGTTTTTGAAACGTCATTGGGTGAATTCAAGCTGGAGTTCTTCACGGATGAAGCACCAATCACGGTGGAGAATTTCCTGGGCTATGTGGACGAGGGATTTTTCGA
The DNA here is from genome assembly GCA_963694355.1 of Latescibacteria bacterium UBA2968. GTDB lineage: Bacteria > Latescibacterota > UBA2968 > UBA2968. The sequence continues at coordinate 1,891 of CAVOEZ010000019.1, forward strand.
CGACACAATATTCCACCGCGTAATTCCAGGATTTATGGTTCAGGGCGGCGGTTTCGATACGGAGATGCATCAGAAATCGACACGCGATCAGATCAAGAATGAAGCGGATAATGGGCTCAAGAATGAAAGAGGGTTCCTTTCCATGGCTCGAACGGCAGAGGTGGATAGTGCGACTTCGCAGTTCTTCATCAATCTCAAAGACAATGACTTTCTCGATCACGGCGAGCGAGATTTCGGTTATGCGGTTTTCGCCAGGGTGGCGGAAGGGATGGACGTGGTGGATGAGATCGCGAAGGTGCCCACCGGAAATCAAGGTGGACATCAGGATGTCCCGATCGAACCCGTTCTTGTAACATCGGCAAAGAGGGTCGAAGAATAATCAGAAAGACTGGAGGCAGGTTGATGGCGAGGCAGATTGAGACGGTTTTCGATGCCCCGGGGCCGCACCCCAATGGAATGCAGGCGACAGCGGAGGGCCTGTGGATCCTGGATCAGAGTACCAATGAGGCCAGTCTGGTTTCCTGGAGTGGCGAAAAGATCAGGACGCTAGAGACATCGTCGGACAGGGGCAGCGGGATCACCTGCGATGGGTCGATTCTCTGGCTCGCCTCCACTTACAGTTGTGAGATTCTGAAAGTGGACGCTGCCACGGGCAAAACGATCGAGAGTTACCCGACGCCCGGCGCGGACAAGACAGGTGCACACGGTCTGGAGTTGAGGAATGGGAATCTCTGGATGTCAGTGCCGCCGGCGGCGATGATTTATGAAGTCAACCTGGAGACAGGATTCGAGGTCGTAAGATCGTTTCCTGCGCCAGGGCCCCGCCCTCATGGTATCGGCTGGTACAAGGACGATCTCTGGTGCGTGGAAACCGGGCACCGTGCGATTTACAGACTGGACCTGGAGGACGGCTCGGTGATGGAAAAGATCGAGGTGCCAGAGCCGATCCCGGAGCCCCATGGAATGACGATCTGGAATAGCGTGCTGTGGTATTGTGATGCAGTGACAAGAACCATTTGCCGGATGGAGATGTGATGGGCAGACCTGAAGATCTGGAACCGGGAAGTTGTGATACGATGGTTGCGCTGGGAAGCGTGACCGGCAACAGGCAGACAGTTTTCGCCAAGAACAGCGATCGGCCGGCGGACGAGTGCCAGCCGCTGCTTCTGAGGGAGCGTGTTGAGCATGGCCGCGGCGAGGAAACACGTTGCCAGTTCGTGTCTGTTCCGGAAGTCGATGTGACTTTTCGACATGTGGGGTCACGACCCTGGTGGTGTTGGGGATATGAGCACGGATTCAATGAGCATCAGGTGGTGATCGGTAACGAGGCGTTGGGGTCCAAGCTGGAACCCGCGAGCGAGGGCAAACTGATCGGTATGGAGGTCCTCAGGCTGGGCCTCGAGCGCGGGCGAACCGCTGCACACGCGACCGAGGTGATGACCGATCTGATCAGTCGATATGGGCAGGGGAAATTCGAGAACGATGCAGACGTACGGACGTATGACAACAGCTTTATCGTTGCCGATCCGAACGAGGCCTATGTGATCGAGACAGCGGGTCACGAGTGGGCAGTCAAGAAGGTTGATGGCGCCGTGGGGATCAGCAATGTGTACTCGGTGGAGGAGCATTCGACCCGGCTGTCTCCCGGTGCGGAAGCCTTCGCGCGAGCGCGGGGCTGGGTCGCGTCGGAGCCATTCAGTTTTGCAGACGCTTATTCCCAAGCGGAAAGGCAGGAGAGCAGCGGTGCAATGAGGCGAGGGCGATCCTGCGCACTCCTGGGCGAACGCCTGGGTGAGATCGATGCGGAGACGATGAAAGCGGTACTGAGCGATCATTCGAATGGCGCGAACCCTACGGAGGCGTTCCAGACGGATATCGGTTCTCCACCGAGCATCTGTGTGCACTCGGATGAAGATGGCTCGGGTGGAAATACCGCAGCCAGTCTGATCGCGGATCTGTGTGACGATGGGTCCAGACTGCCAGTGTACTGGTGCAGTATGTATTCACCCTGTCTCGGGATCTTTCTGCCGATGTTTGTCGAAGGTCGGATCCCGGATGTCCTCTCGACAGGTGGAGAAGAACCCGATGGTGAGAGCCCCTGGTGGATGTTCCACCGCCTGAGTCGCTTGGCGAGAGCAGTTCCCGAAGAACGCATATCATTGGTTCGTGAGCGATGGAGTGGATTTCAGGAGCTTCTATTTGCAAGCGCGTACGATGAAGCGAAGAAGGCCAAAGTATTGATCGATGCCGGATCGGGTAAGGAGGCCTGCAGAGAACTGAGTTTGTATATGGAGCAGAACGTTGGAGTGATGCTTGAACACTTGCGCGGGCTGCTCGCCGCATTCGAGGAATCACACCAGGAGACCAGCGTCGTGGCATGATGCCGGAGGAGGATTGCTGTGGCAGAGATCGAGAGCAAATGCGTCGGGCTGACGCATGAGCAGGTTGCGGATTTCAGGACGAACGGGTTTCTGCGTGCAGGGCAACTGATTTCTGATGACGATGTCGGTCTGCTGGGAGCAGAATATGATCGCGTGTTCGAGGAGGCCAGGCGCGATGGCAGTTTCAGGAATCTGGCGGGTGAGGAGCCTGACACGCCTACCGAGATGCTTCAGATTATGCAGATGTGTGAACGGAGCATTCCTTTCCGCCGATTGTTGTTTCAGACCGAAATCCTGGACATCGTAGAGTCGTTGATCGGTCCGAACATCCAGTTGTTTCACGATCAGGCGCTCTATAAACCCGCTCACCATGGTGACGCGGTGTTTTGGCATCAGGACAACGGGTACTGGAAATGTGTGCCCGCAAATCTTGTGACTTGCTGGTTGACCCTCGATGATGTCAATGTGGAGAACGGTGCGATGCATCTGATCCCGGGTTCGCATTTGAGCGCGATGAGCCACGAACGGGGAGAAAAGGAAATCCTGTTCGATCTGGAGACGGAAGTAGATGCTTCACGCGCAATCGTGGTAGATCTGCCGGCGGGTGGCGCGATGTTCCACCACTGCCAGACGCTGCACTATACACCCCCGAACAAGACGGATCGACCCAGGCGCGCCTTTGCGATCCACTGTATGCCGCCCGGCACCCGGTCGGAGAACTCGGGAACGCACCTGGATGTATCTTTCCAGAGGCCCATGTTAAGAATGAAGATGTAGCATGGGAGCTCGCGTTTTTGCGATATCGGACATTCATGTCGATTCCAGGGTGAACGCATCGTGGGTCGAAGGAATTTCCGCGGTCGACTATGTGGATGACGTGCTGATCCTTGCCGGTGATGTGAGTGACAGTCAGGACCGGATCGAATGGGCACTCGAAGTTTTGATGTCCAAATTCAGCCAGGTGTTTTTTGTTCCAGGCAATCACGATTTGTGGGTACGCAGGAGGGAATACGGGTCTTCCATAGAGAAGTTCGGGGCGATCCTGGGCCTGTGCAGATCAATGGGGGTGAAGACGGAGCCTTCGACAGTAACGGAAGATGGTGGAGACGAAATTCACATCGTGCCTCTGTTTTCGTGGTATTCGGAACCAGATCAGAATGCCGCAGACAGTCTTTTTTTGCCAAAGACCGGAGAGGATCCCGATCTCTCTATGTGGAGTGACCGCCGGTTCATAAGAACCGATCCGAAGGTTCCGAATCTCGCTGCGTACTTTCTGGAATTGAACAGGGAGAGGGTTGACGCTGAATATGGGTCGACCGTGATCTCTTTCAGCCATTTTTTGCCAAGACAAGAACTGATTTTCAGCAGTGGATCTAAGGTGAAGGCGGTTGGCGGCGATCCACATCCCGGGTTTAATTTCAGCCGGGTCGCCGGCAGTTCAGGCCTGGATTCTCAGATCAGAGCCGTCAATGCCCGGCTGCACGTGTATGGACACCAGCACAGAAACAGATTCCGGGAGATCGACGGAGTGACTTACATCTCAAATTGTCTTGGATATCCCCGGGAGCGGGAACTGGGACATATCACTGATGTAAAGGATGGTCCCGCATTGGTTTGGGACGGGGCGGTTGTGGAACATCATGGGATCGGTCTTGGCAAGCGGTAGCAGCAGGTAGCAGGCGCATAACGATGTCGGGTTCGTTACGTTTCGGCTGTTCCACCTCGAGAAGGAGGATTTCCATGGGCTGGCTGTCGAGAATATTCGCCGGTGGCGTCGGGAAGGTTATCGGTCAGGTAGGCGGAATCATAGATCAGTTCAAGCTGAGTCCGGAAGAGAAACAGAAGATTACCATCGAAATGGAGTCGCTGTTGCAGAAACGGGATTCCGAGATCGAACAAACCATTCGCGCCGAATTGGGTGCGAAGGAACGCGTGCTGGTGGCAGAGCTTGTGCAGGGTGACAATTATACGAAGAGAGCACGGCCAACAGTAGTATATGCAGGGTTGGCATTCATTTTCTTCAACTATTGTGTCGTTCCGACAATCCAGTCTTTGACAGGTGCGGAGGTTGAGGCCTTCAAACTGCCCAGGGAGTTCTGGGCTGGTTGGGCAGGCATTGTGGCCACTTGGAGTATCGGTCGTTCGGCAGAAAAAAGAGGTGCGAGAAATCGTCTGACTTCCGCCATAACAGGAAATGGACACAGCCGATTGATGGATGATGATAGCGTCCAGGGCTAGGATACGATTCAGGTTCTGTATCAAAAAGGGATGTCGGGATGTAAATTGTAGAACACAGACTTCTGGGCGATGAGGGATACCCGGTACCCTCGGTTGGTTCACCGAATGTGGGCGGTCGTTTTGGCGAAGGTGATCTGGACACAGTGCTGATTCATTACACCGCCGGGAGAGACGCCGTCTCTTCTGTCAAGGCGCTTTGCGACCCGGCTCGAAAAGTATCAGCGCATCTTGTGGTTGGCAGAGACGGGTCCGTTACGCAGTTGGTGGATTTTGACACGATCGCATGGCACGCAGGCAAAAGTGCATACGAAAATCGGGTGGGTTTGAACCAGTATGCCATCGGAATCGAGATCGACAATGCCGGTCGACTTGAACGAAACGGGAATGAGTATACGTCCTGGTTTCGCCGATCTTACCCGGCATCGGAAGTGTTCGAGGCAATTCATAGAAATGAGTCGGCGACTTCCTTCTGGCACAGATATACCGAAGATCAGGTTCTGGTTGTGGAGGACATTTGCGAGCTCCTCGTTCGGGAATACGGCATCTCCCGAATTCTGGGTCACGAAGAGGTTTCACCGAGGCGCAAGGTGGATCCAGGGCCGGCGTTTCCTCTGGACAAAATGCGCGAACGAATTTTCGGTAGTGACCGCCACGAGGAATTGGAAGAGGATGCCAGCGATCAACCTGGAATGGGTGTGGTGACGGCGGGGAAGCTGAATATCAGAACAGCCCCGGGTATGCATGCGCCGCTGTCCGGAGATCCGCTGACCAGGGGAACGATTGTTGCAATCAAGGATGAGACGGACGATTGGTTCGAAGTGGTGGTTGAGACACGGGGCTGGGTGGCGAAGGATTTCATCAAGACGGTTTGAGGGGATAGGACGATGAAGAGGTTATACCTGGTCAGGCATGCCAAGTCGAACTGGAAACATCCAGGACTTTCGGATTTCGAACGGCCCCTGAACAAAAGAGGGCTGCTGGATGCGCCTGAAATGGGAGAGAGGATGGCGAAGAAGAAGATCAGTCTAGATCTGATGGTGTCGAGCCCGGCCGTCCGGGCGATCACCACGGCGCATATCCTTGCCGAAAAACTTGGATATCCTGAATCTGAGATAGATGAGAACGAGGCCATCTATGGCGCGCACTGGTCCGGGTTGATGGAAGTCGTTCAGGCAATTCTTGATGAATTGGAGACGGTGATGCTTTTGGGGCACAATCCGGGTTTTACGATGCTTGCGGAGTATCTGACGGACACTCAGGTAGATGACATGCCCACCTGTTCCGTGTTCTGTGTGGATTTCGATGTGGCATCCTGGCGTGACGTGTCGAGAGGCATAGGCAGTCGTGTACATTACGACTTTCCGAAGAATCATTCAGAATAATTCGAGGTTGAATTTGTGCTCCGGAGCGGCAGGGTATGGTTGAACTCGAAGTCAAGGATGGCATAGCCTGGTTGACGCTGAATCGTCCGGAGGTGCTCAACGCTCTGGATCTGGAAGGCGTCAGGGTCCTCGGCAAATATTTGGACCAGCTTGGTGACAGGGACGACGTCCGGGTTGTCGTGACCCGTGGCACCGGCCGCGCGTTTTGTGCGGGGAGCGATCTGAAGGATTTAGCGCCCCTGTCCCCCGAACAAGCAGAGGCCGCCGAGATAGAACACGGCGAGGCATGTGCAAAGCTGGAACGCCTTCCGCAGCCGACGCTGGCAATGATGCACGGGCACGTGATCGGGGGAGGCGTGGGGCTGTCGTTGTATCACGATTTCCGAGTCGCCTCCCGATCGGCCCTGTTCCAAATGCCCGAGGTCGAGTTGGGGTGGACACCGCCCTGGGGAATGGGACGTCTCGTAGATGTGGTGGGCGGCGCAAATGCCCGGTGGTTGACCATGGGGTGTGTTCGTCTGGAGGCGGCGAGGGCGAAGGAGCTGGGTCTGGTTCACGAGGTGGTCGAGGATGATGAATTTGATAATTGGATCGGGGAGTTCGTTACAAGGTTGGCAGGATTCCCTTCTGAGGCCTTGCGGCGCACGAAACAGCTTCTCAATGAGATGACCCCGTTGCGAGATCAGAAGTGGGAAGTGGCCGCCGCGGAGGCGTTCAGACACTGCTATGGCACAGAAGAGGCACGCGATCGTTTGGAAGCCTTTATGACCCGAAAGCGTGGTTGAAAATATGGATGTCGTGGGTGGCCGATCCCTTTATGATGCATTCGCAGAAATCGCCCGATACGAGCCCAACCGTGAGTGGCTGGTGTTCGAGCGCGGAGACGGTGCACGATTCCAATGGACATACGGAGCCTTCCTGGAGCAGGTCCACCGTGCTGTGAACCTGCTTTCGGAAGTGGGAATAGGGAAGGGAGATGTATTCAATCTTCACCTCACCAATCACCCGGCGTTTGTGCAACTGACGCTGGCGGCATATTTTCTTGGCGCCACGGCGATGCCAACAAATCCAGCCTGCACGCGTGACGAATTGGCTTACCTGATCGAGCACTCGGAGAGCCGGGTGATTTTCTCGATTCCTGGTTGTCTGGATCTGGTGAATGAGGTGGCCGAATTGCGGGCCATTTCGCATGTGATCGTCTGTGACGACGGAAGTGGTGTGCCGGATGGGAGCCTCGATTACCAGGTGCTCCTGGACAGGCAGGAGGTGGTCCCCAAAGCGCCCAGGGCCGTGTCTGAGGGGTTGGTTCAGTTGTTGTATACGTCAGGGACAACGGCTCGCCCCAAAGGTGTGATGCTGACCAACTACTGTCTCCTGTATGGGGCAGAGGTGTTCAGGGCAGCCACAGGGTTACGAGCTGACGATTGCCATCTGATTGCCCTGCCGCTGTATCACGCTGCCGCCCAGTGCCACGCGCTTTGGCCCTCGATTGTGGCCGGATGCCGGGTCGCATTGATGTCCAGATTCAGCGCCAGCCGCTTTTTCGAGCAGGCTGTGACCTGTGATGCAACGATGGCCGCTCTGTTTGGTGCACCGCTCAGAATGCTCCTCAATCAGCCCGAGCGTTCTGCAGACTCGGAACACATGATCCGGAACATCACCTTTGCCCAGAGTCTCACGGAGACTCAGTGTGAAACCTGGCACGAACGATTCCGCGCTCCGCTGCAGCAGTTGTGGGGGATGACGGAGACTTGCAGTCTACCGGTTATGAGTCCTCTCGCTGGCGAGAGACGCTTGAAGGCCATGGGAAAACCGGTGCTTGGTTATGAGTTGAAAATCGTGGATGAAGGAGGCGCGGAGGTGGAAGCGGAGGTCCCGGGAGAGTTGATTGTGAAAGGGATTCCCGGAAAGACTTTGATGCAGGGTTATCTGAAGAATGAGGCGGCGACTTCCGAAACGCTGAGAATGTATCCAGATGGCTGCTGGTTGCATTCGGGTGATACCGTCTGTAGCGATGCGGAGGGGTTCTTGTATTTTCTGGACAGAGGAAAAGATTTGATCAAGAAGGCTGGAGAAAATATCTCGAGCATCGAGATCGAGTCGGCTATTATGGATTGCGAGCACGTGTTGGATGTCTGTGTCGTGGGTCTTCCGGATGAGGTGCGAGACGAGGCTGTCGTGGCAGTTGTGGTGTGTGCAAATGGCGCGGCGATAAGTGGAGAAGATGTTGTGAGGTTCTGTGAAGGCAGGCTCGCACCCTTCAAGGTGCCGGACCGTGTGGTCTTCCGCGAGGCGCTGCCAAGAACTTCCATGGGGAAAATTCAAAAGCAGGTTGTCAGACAGTGGTTGTCAGATGAATTCTAGTCGACCGCGATAGAGGAGAGTCCAAATGGGTATCACCCAGGATCAGTGGGGGCAGTATCACAGAGACGGATTCCTGAAGATTGGGAAGCAGTCGGAGCAGGGGGAGCTGGAAGCCCTGCAAACACGCATCGATGAGATCATGCTTGGTAAAGCCGATCTGGATTATGACCGGTTGATGATGCAGCTGGATTCCAGTTCGGGCAAATATGGAGATGTTCCAGGCGGGGGGAAGGGTCTCCAGGAACCCAGTCTGAATTACAGAAAAATCCAGGGGCTGGAATTTGATTCCCTGTTCCTCAGGTATATGCAGAAGCAAATTTTTGAGGAAATATGTGCATACATTTATGGTGCTCACAATTCGACGGCCTGCTTCCGGGCCATGTTCATGAACAAACCGGCGCAGCTGGGCACGGACCTTCCCTGGCATCAGGACGGCGGGGGTTCGTGGCACATAGACCGCGATCCGCTTGTGACCGTGTGGACGGCGCTGGATCCTGCCACGGTTGAGAACGGGTGTGTCCAGGTCGTTCCCGGAACACATCAGCTGGGTATCCTGAGTGAGCAGGGGCATACCATTACCCCCGAGCTCGAGACCAGGTTGTGCCCGGAGGAGTCCATTGTCGACCTCGAAGTGGAACCCGGTGAAGTGGTGGTCCTGCATAACTGGCTGCTGCACCGGTCTGGTGTCAACCGATCGAATGTCTCGCGCCGGGCATTCAGTGCCTGCTATATCGATGCGCGTACAAAGCACGACGGCGGCAATCAGTATTCTCTGATTTTTGGTGCAGGGGCTATGGCTCCAGAGGAACTGGCACAGGCCATCTGATAGGAGGTTTCCGATGATCATCGACTCGCACGTGTACTGCTTCGAACCGGGAGACGACACTGCCGGTTTCGAGAGTGACTTAGCACACCTCAGGTGGATCCAGGAAGCACAGGGTTTGCACCATCAGCCGGCCTGGCGGGTTCGGGATCGGGAACCCGCATCATCGGAAGGTCTGATCCCCAAGGACTATGACCACTGGTCGGATATGCCGGATGTGAATTTCCGGATCGACAGCGAGAAGGGGCGTGTGGTCTGGTCGATCAAAGGCGAGGACTACACCAAGCAGTTCTATCCCCCGAACCTGCGGAACCTGGAATTCACACCCCATTCCATCATTTCGGAAATGGACTACGCGGGTGTGGATGTCGCAATGATTCACACGAATCCCATGCTTACACGCAATTCCGCCTTTCTTGCGGATTGTGTCCGTCAGTATCCCGACCGGCTTCGGGCAATGGCCCCGGTGGATGAGTGGCGCATCCTGTCAGAAACGGATGCAGTGATCGCCGAACTGGAAACAGCCATTATCGATTATGGTCTGCACGCGATAAAATTCAATGCGAGACCCGCCTATTTCGTTACGACTGAGACCTGGGATTCCGAAGTTTACTGGCCATTCTGGGATGCGGCAACCTCCTACAACGTACCCATCTTTTTTACATTGGGATCGGGACACGGAGATGTGACACGGCGAATGTATCCCGAAGATGCCAGGCTGGGCTATCTGAAGGAGCAGGAGGTGTTGATGCGGTGGATGGACAGGTATCCCGACACGGTCGTGAATCTGACCCACGGCTTTCCCTGGCGGGCGTTCGTGGATGAGGACCGGTTCGTGGATATACCCGATGAGCTTTGGAGGCCCTTCCAGAATCTGAATTGTAATCTGGAGGTTTGCTTCCCCGTTCGCATCGGTGACTGGTTCGATTTTCCGTATCAGGAAGTGTGGCCCGTGCTTGAATCGTTGGTGGACCATGTGGGATCGCATCATCTGAATTGGGGTACGGATATGCCGTTCCAGAACCGGTTCTGTACGTATCAGCAGTCACGGAGGTGGCTGGAGAAATACTGCGAGTTTCTGAATGAGGAGGATCTGAAGATGATCATGGGCGGTACAACGGCTCGAATTCTGGACATAGAGGAATAAGACAGCGCAGGGAAAAGGAGAACCGGTGGGAGAATATAAAAATCCTTACACGACATCTCGAAGGTGGCTCAAGGGTAATCTGCACGGTCACACCTGTTGTGGAAAATTCATGGATGTGTCCGAGAGTGGGCCGATGTTTGCCGGGCTCGGATATGATTTCATGGCCATCACGGATCACAACAAGGCGCCGGACGAGGCACAGTGGCGCGTCTGGCAGGAGCAGGCGAATCTGGTTCTGATTCCCGGAGAGGAGAACGGGCGACTAGACCACATCCTCGAACTCGGCGTTTACGATGTGACCGAGACACCCTCCGATGATTTTTCCGAACGGGTTAGGGCGCTGCGCCAGGCCGGGGGATTCGTGGCGGCGTGTCATCCACAGGAGTATGAGCACGGCGAGGATAATGTCTGGGCGGGTGTGGGCGATTTACATGCGTTTGAGATTTTTAATGGATTGAGAGAGGGCAGAGGGTGCGATGAAGCGGCGAATGTTCGTATATGGGATTCCATCCTGACTTCAGGCGAGAGAATCTGGGGCATCGCCACAGACGATTTTCACTGCCAGTACACCACACCGGGACATGGTTGGGTTTGTGTTCAGGTCCCCGAGGGGGATGGTGAGGTTACCTGGCAGCAGATTGTGAGCCAGCTCAAGGCCGGCGCATTTTATGCGTCTACATCTCCGAAATTCAACGAGATTGTCCTGGATGATGACACGATATTCGCCTCTTCTGATAAGTGGGTGGATCGGATATGCGTGATTGGGCCAGGGGGCAAAGCACTTTACGAGCAAGCAGGAAATGAACTGACGTGGAAAGTTGAAAATGGACACACGTATTTCAGACTCGAGATCCATTGCGGTGTTCGCAAAGCCTGGAGCCAGCCTTTCTTTCTGGAGGCTTAGGTGGGATTCCGATCTACGATATCAGGAGGAGTTCGATGAAGAAGCCGACTGCGGAACAGGGAATGAATTGGGATCTTTCCGCATTCTTCCCCGAGTTTGACGGGTCTGAAATGAGGGACTTCAAGAAGTCTCTCCAGGAAGATGTGAAATCGCTTCTGGAATCGGCAAGTAATCTCGATCCGCTTGACGCAGAAAATGGTAGGAAGTGGGAAGAGATTTACTTGAGTAGTGAGAACGCCCTGTCGAGGCTGATTCATTTGGGATCCTATGTAGGATGTTTGACCGCAGCGGATGCCAATAACGAGGCGTATTTGAAGGAGGAGGGCCGGCTGGCGCTGTTGGGCGCCGAGTTTTCCAAGCTTGAAGTAGAATTGCTGCGTGCCTTGAAGAACGTATCGGATGAAACATTCGGGGAATTTTCGCAGCGTGAAGCGCTCGCAGACGCAAGGTTCTTTCTGGATAGAACGAGAATCAAGTCGAAGTTTACAATGTCGTCCGAGATGGAAGGTTTGAGCGCGGACCTGGGTGTGGATAGCATAGAGGCCTGGGGCAGGCTCTACGATACGGTATCGGGGAAGCTGGAGTTCGATATGGTCTTTCCGGACGGCAAACAAGAACGTTTGCCGATTTCACAACGACGGTCTTTGATGGAAAACTCAGACCGGGAAACCCGTCGTGCCGCTTTCCTGGGTGGGAACTCAGCCTGGGAGACCGTGCAGGATGTGGCGGCATCTGCCCTGAATGCGATTTCGGGAACGCGGTTGACATTGAACAAATACAGGAGGGTACCGCACTTTCTGGACGTGGCGCTCTTCCAATCGGCGATTACACAGAAGACCCTGGATGCGATGTTCGAAGCGATATTCTCGCAGATCGATCTGGCACGAAACATTCTCAAGTTCAAGGCTGGCGCGATGGGAATCGACAGGATTTCATGGTATGATCTGGGGGCACCGCTGCCATTTCCCGATCTCGATCCCGTCTCGTGGGGTGAAGGTACGGCGCTGGTTCAGTCCGCCTTTGAACGGTCCTATCCAAATCTTGGAGAATTCACACAGTCGATGTACGATCGTCTGTGGATAGACTGGGAGCCCCGCTCGGGGAAACGGCCCGGGGGATTTTGTACGAGTTCTATGGAGATCGGAGAATCGCGGATTTTCATGACCTTCAACGATACGATGGGTGATGTGCTGACTCTGGCACACGAAGTGGGTCACGCATTTCACAGCCATGTGTTGAAAGGTGAGCGGACGCTTTCTCAGTTGTATCCGATGACGCTCGCAGAATCCGCTTCGACCTTCGGGGAAATGATTCTTGCAGATGGCGTGATTGCAGATCCCGATACAAATGACCTTCAAAAGGCGATGATCCTGGATATGGAAGTGAGTCATGGCGCGGTTTATCTGATGGATATCCCTGTTCGTTTCAAGTTCGAAGAGGCGAT
>CAVOEZ010000020.1:0-14566 GCA_963694355.1 Latescibacteria bacterium UBA2968
ACCCGGTCAGGTTCTCTCGACATCTGGGTTGAGATTCAGTATCGAGTCCAGAATGGGACCCTCAATGGAGGTTCAGGGAGAGTTCGAAGTCAGTTCCGAATACGATTTTTCAGGTCCAGATGTGATACGTTCCGGACGTATCGGTGGATTGTCGGATCTGATTGTCTGGGAGCCAAACGGTATTTCCACCGGATCCTACTACTGGCGAGCAAGGCTTTACGACGACAAGGATTTCGGAGCCTGGTCTGAAACTCAACCCTTCAAGGTAGCCGAGTTGGTTCCAGTGAGGCAGGTCCTCTGGCAGGAAGAAGGGATAGAGGCCTTGCGATCCGGTACAGTAACTGACCTCACAGTACGCGCGGATGGTACCGTAGGAAGGGTGATGGACCCACCGCCTATCCGGTTCAACAGCGACACGAGAGAGGCCAGTTTTCTCGCTGAGGGTTTGAGAGGAACCGCAGTGATTGCAACAGACGGAACTTATCTCTATACGAACAGATTTTTCTCGCCAACTGCCTCTTATCCAGGGACTGATGTGTTTCAGCGTATCGGTACCGGTTTCGGTGGGACCACAGCAGGGCAGAACTTCGGTCCTCTATCGGACCTGGAGGTGAAGGGTGTGGCCGCGACCTTCCACGGCGACGGCTTCATCTACGCCGATGACCGTAAGGGCAACAGCTTGATACGGATATCTCCTCTGACGGGTGAACAGGACAGGGTGACCATTCCCGACGGGTTGCTGGAATTCCGAACCGGATTCATATTCAATGAGTCTTCGCTGATTACTTCGGATGGCACATATATCTATAATGTGGCGGCGGCGGCTAACGGTACTCGCAGAGAAGGGTGGACCGTTCGGGTTTTCGACCCTGCGGATCAATGGCGCCTTGTGAGGGAATATATTGCGGGGCCAACATCCACCGGGTTTACCTACCTGTTTACCGATGGCGTTGTAGCGGATGGGAAATATCTCTATCTGATCGAATTCGGCACCGGTTTAACGCACCGTGTTCGCGTGGTGGATGCTATGGACGGGAGTTTTGTGGAAGAGTTCGAAAGCGACCAGGCCCAGACCGACATTCTGAACGGTCAGTATGACTGGGTCAATAACAAGGTCTGGCTGGGACAACTGAATGGGGCTATGATCCACCGGTACCGCGGGCGCACGCTGCCAGAATCCGGGAGTTTAACGTCAGGGACGATTGGTCCCGCAAGCAGATGGGAAAGGATGAATGTGGCAATACGACCTGAGCCCGGTGGACGCGTGGAATTGGATGTGCTCGGTGAGCTTACGTCGGGAGAGTTCGTGCCATTGCCGGGCCTTGTCGACCTCTCACCCGATGGTCCACTCGATTTGAGCGAAGTAGATACTCGCCGAATCAAGCTGAATCTGCGGCTTTTTGGGGATGGACTCCAACCCTCTCCAGGGTTGATCAGCTGGTCGTTGGAATATCAACCCGTTTCGGATATTCGCCTCAGCTCGCTTGCTGCCAATCCACGCGAGGTCCGAGAGCTGGAACCCGTGAGGCTTAGCGTTGATGCCCTGAATCGAGGGCCTCTTAACCTCGTTCCTGGTACTACAGTGGCTTTTTACAGTGGACCGGCCTCCACCGGACGCCTGATCGGCAGAATCGCCATCCCGGAGGGCACTCCCGTGGGGCAAACCGCCCAGGTGACGCTGACCTGGAACACCGCGAAATTTTCCGGTACCAATCTGGTAAGCGCCCGGGTCGAAGACCTGTTGGGTAGACCCAGTCCCATTTCCCAAACGGTGAGTTCCGAAAATCCGGTTGAAGTTACTCCCAGCGGTGACTCTTCAGGTCCCGAGGTGGAAATTCTAGCGCTGGACGCGTTCGGCGAGGTTCGGCCGGAAGACTACCTGCCAGCCGAGCCCAGGCTGAAGGCCGTTATTCGAGATACCAGCGGAATCGATGCAAACTCGATCTTGTTTATGATCCAGGGACCTGAGGGTGAGGTTACGGGAGACCTGGGTGCTGCTGGAATTTCGGAAAGGGAAGGGGATCAGAATTCGCTGAGTTTCGTTTATTCACCCCGGCTGGTGGATGGGACCTACATGTACCAAGTGACGGCGCATGATCAGATCGGAAATGGACCTGCCAGCAAGACGATGAGCTTCAAGGTGAGTTCGGACCTCAATGTCGAGCGGGTGCTCAATGTCCCTAACCCGATGGCGGACGACACGGAGTTTACATACATCCTGTCAAGGCCCTCTGAGGTGACAATCCGCGTTTACACCGTGTCTGGCAGATTGATTCGAATTCTGGACAATTTGCCAGGGCGTGCAGGATACAATCAGGCAAGGTGGGATGGTCTGGACGCAGACGGGCATCCGCTGGCAAATGGCACCTATCTCTACACATTGACTGCGGATGATGGGACCGACCGGGTGCGGGTGAAGGAACGGTTGATCGTTTACCGGTGAGTTACAGGGCAGGAATCAAGACAGGGCAATGCTCGTTCCACTCTTCAACACGGTGGGGTGGCCGAGTTAGGAAGACCGATTGCACGTGCAGGGGATGATGGAATTGGATAATCTGTGAATTGGAGACACGGGAACTTCAACGAAATCAGGGGAGTGACGCATGCTTCGACCGACGGAAGAGCAGAGAATAAGCTGGGAAGAAAACGGGTTCGTGGTGGTAGAGGATGCTATCCTTGGCGAGCAGTTAAGTAGCCTTCAAGGCGCATTCGAGCGGTGTGCAAGGGACGCGAAAGCGGACTGGCTGCAGGGTGTGGCCGAGGGAACGCAGTCAGCCGCGTACTTCGATATCCCCAGGGCGTGTCAACTGGATGATGTGTTTATAGATATCGTGGATCATCCAAGCTACTATGGGATGTTGATGGACTTCACGGATGGCGAGGTGGTCTTCATAGGACCCCAGGTACGAACGCTCCCGCTGAGCCCGGCGAGTTATTCATGGTGGCATCCCGATATGCCGCAGAGCAGCACTCTGCACATCAAGCTGCAGATTTACATGGATGATGTTGGGCCCGATGAGGGTGTGTTCTCTTACATTCCCGGGAGTCACAAAAAGGAGGCCGGGCCGTTTCCTTCTGTCAGGTGGTTGGAGAATATGCCCGGACACCACTTGCTTCCAGGCAGGGCGGGGACCGCGATAATTTTCAACTGTTATGGTTGGCACACTGCGATGGTTAACCGAAGTCAGCAGCAGCGTCGCTCAATCATTCTTGGCTATGCCACGACCAAAGAAGAGGGATTGGACAAGCATGCGTTCGCCCCGATTTCGGATAAGCTGGATAATCCCGAAAGGCGAAAACTTTTCAGGATGGAGAATTAGATGGGACTGATCGACGCACACTTGCACGTGTTCGCAAAGCAATCAGTTGAATTTCCCAGGGAGGACACCGCGATCTGTCCTGCTGATCGGGAAGAGCCGGTCGAGAAGTTGATGGGCTTGATGGATACCCACCATGTGGATCACGCAGTTCTGGTCCAGATAGGGGGACCACTGTATGAACACCATTCTTATCTGAAGTATTGTTTGAATACGTACAACGGAAAATTTAAAGGGATCGGGTTGATTCCATCTGAATGCGAATCTCCGGAAGCGCACATGGACCGGCTGGCTGGGGAGAGCGATATTATCGGTTTCAGGCTTTCCAGTATGGGTGGCCCTGCCGATCCGCTTGCACCGATAGATATCACCTCATTTCGAACGTATCGAATCTGGAAGCAGGCTGCTAAGAAAGATTATGTGCTGTGGTTGTACCCAACCGCAGCAGATGCACACCTGGTCCCGTGGCTTGTGGATGCGTTTCCACAGGTGCGGGTTGTGTACAATCATTTGATGGTTACACCGGGAAAGGGTAAAGGCTCTCTGGACGATTTGGGGCGACCGAGAATCGACACGCCAATCCCACCCATGTCGCATTGGTCCACGCTGGTTGCACTCCATCCATACGAGAATGTGAATGTTCTGCTGTCCGGTCAATATGCGTTCAGCAGAGAGGATTATCCCTACCGAGATCTGGGGGGATGGCACAATGGACTGGTAGGCAAGTTCGGCGCCGACCGCTGCATGTGGGCATCGGATTTTCCGTGGATTCTAGAAGACCCCGGCTATGAGAAGTATACGAGAGTGATCGATGAGTTGATGCCCGATCTGGACTCGGAAGATCGAGACAAGATTATGGGGGGGACTGCGAGACGCGTCTTGCGTTTCAAGTAATTTGGCGTATACATTTAACGATGCGCTGAGTCAGTCGATTGACCCCGTTTTTAGTTCTGTTTGACAGCAACCACAATATCTTGATAATCCAGATGCTCTTCGCGTCCTGACCAGGACCCGTAGTGGACTGGATCTTCGATTTTGAGATCATATTGAATGTACTGTGATCGGATATATGACTCCTGATACGCGACCGCTGCCTCCGGATGATCTGGATCTGTCGTCCAGTATTCGCCAAGATCGTGTGAAAAGGAAGGTTGGGTTTTACCCTCTCGAATTCCGGGAATGATGTCAGGTGTAATGAGACAGTAGGTGATGATGCATTTCCCACCAGGTTTTAATGTGCGACTGATTTCAGAGAGGTAATTTTCAAAATCGTTCGGAAGCATGTGCGTAAAGATAGAGGTCAGGAGGGTGAAATCGAAGTGGTCGTCCGGGTAAGGAAATGTGTAATCAGAAGCGCGGTAGTGTCCACCGGGGTTGTACGTGTCGTTTCGAATGTCGGCGAGTTGAAAGGTGAAGTTTGCATACCTGGACGCAACAGCACGTTTGCACCAGTCGATGCCTGAAGGAACGATATCGAACCCCTGGTATGATCCGGTGTCACTCAGGTAACCAGTGAGAGGAACCGCCATTCTGCCGAGTCCACAGCCTACGTCCAGTACCGAGTGATACGGTTCGAGGTTCGCGAGTTGGATGAAATGCTGCAGGAACCGGTTGCCAATTTCTCTGAAATCGCCGCTCCCGGTAAATATGATTCCGCGTGGCGGAATCAGCGGATCGCGCTTCCCTAGAAGTGTGTTGAGGGTGTCCTGGGGAAGATAGTAAAGCCTCTTCAGCATCATCTGTAATCTTAAGTTGGACGGGATAAATCGTCTTAAGTGCTTATTCACTTCTGCTTTTCCAGCTCATTCCAGTGGCTCATGGCATTTCCAAATTATTAATGTGGGCCTTAGATTGCGAGCACCCCAGATGAGACAGTTTTGCCAACTGGCCCGTCAGGATGATGACGAGGATCGGACGAACTACCACCAAAGTCAAGTGCTTCCGTAATTGGGGGTGATGAGATGGGAGTTGTCTACTTTGATATCGATAGTCTCAGGCCAGATCATTTGACGATTTCGGGTATCGCTTCGATCCCGTGGAACTGTATGATATGGTGTCTGATCCTTATCAAACGACAAATATCAGTGATGCGCATCCCGCGGTCGTTCAGAAGATGGATCTTCTGCTGACCGAGTGGTTACACCAGCAGCAAGTGAAACCTTATGCTATTCCGGATTCCATGCAAGCTGAGCTGCACGAGCGCCAGAACAGAAGGTCATAAGTTGTGAAAGTGGTTGGGAAAGAGAAACTGACTCCACGATAAGATGGGGCTTGACCGTGAAGCAAAGCGAGCATTAATTGGTCGAAAACTGGAGGAGAAAAGGATGATCCGACCGACCGAGGAACAGAAAGTACAGTGGGAGAAGGATGGGTATCTTGTACTGGAAAATGCTATGAGAGGGGAGCAACTGGCGCGGCTCCAGAGCACATTCGAGCGGTGTTGTAACGAGGTGAAGGCAGACTGGTTGAAGGGTGTGGCCGAGGGGAGTCAACCCGCCTCCTATTTCGATATTCCAAATGCGCTGGAGCGGGATGATATCTTCATCGATATTGTAGACCACCTCAGTTGGTACGGTCTGCTGATGGCATTCGCGGACGACGACCTCATTTTTTTGGCTCCACAGGTAAGAACGGTGCCGCTGAGTCCGATCAGCTACGTGGGATGGCATCCGGACGTGCCACATACACGACCGCTGCATATGAAGGTCCAGATTTATCTGGATGATGTGAGCGAGGATGGCGGAGCGTTTGCATATGTGCCCGGAAGTCACCAACCTGACGCAGGTCCGTGTCCGAAATACCAACGACTCGAAAACATGCCCGGACACGTTGTTATACCTGGAAACGCAGGCACAGCCATTCTCTTCAATTCTTACGGCTGGCACACGTCCATGGAGAACCAGACGAATGATCCACGAAAATCCATTATTCTGATCTATGAAAAGTGGAGTGAAGGGCAGTTCAAGGAAGAGCGGTTCGCTTCAGTTGCGGACCGAATGAATACACCCGAACGTCGTCGCCTTTTCAGTCTGGAGCATTAGATGGCCCGGATCGATGCACATCTTCACGTTTTTGCAAAGGTATCCTCTGAGTTCCCTAGAGAGACGACCCAGTCCTGTCCGGCGGATCGAGAGGAACCGGTAGAGAAACTGATGGAATCGATGGCTGAGCACGATATCGATCAAGCAGTTCTGGTTCAGATCGGAGGTGCGGAGTTCGAACAACACGCATACCTCAAACATTGTCTCAAGACCTATGAAGGCAAATTCCGGGGAATAGGCCTGGTTCCCGCCGAATGCGATCAACCCGGGGAGCATATGGATCGCCTGGCAGAGGACGGTGGCATAATTGGCTTCAGGCTGGGAGCTATGGGTGGACCGACTGATCCGCTCGCACCTATGGACGTGAAAACATTCGACACGTATCCGATCTGGAAACGGGCGGCAGAAAAGGACTATGTACTCTGGCTGTATCCGCGGGCGGTGGACGCCCCCGCATGCGCGTTTTTGATCGACGCATTTCCTCAGGTGCGTGTGGTGTTCAATCACCTGATGATCTGTCCAGGTGAGGGCCGATTCGCCTGGGACGCGTTTGGTCGACCCAAAATCGACACACCCATGCCGCCCATTACCCGACACTCGCTGACAAATCTGTTTCAGTATGAAAATGTGTGCGTGCTCCTGTCCGGTCAATATGCCTTCAGCAAGGAGGAATACCCGTACACAGATCTTGCCGCCTGGCATCAAACGTTGAGAGGTAAATTCGGATCGGATCGGCTGATGTGGGCTACAGATTTCCCGTGGATTCTGGAGGAACCGGGATATGGTAACCTGGTGAACCTGATGGATGAATTGATTCCTGATCTTTCCGACAAGGAGCGGCAGGACATTATGGGTGACACAGCGAAACGCGTGTTGCGATTTCGATAAAAGGTGAATACAAAGACCGCCTGGTTAACGGCCTGGAGTTTACTCTGAGGCCTATTTTTAGTGTCGGAGGCCAGAGGCCATATTGTGTGACGTCCTTGCGGTGGTAAAGCGACGTTCGGAATGTGTGTGTTGTTCTGAAGGTCAGAATTCTGGAGCAGAGCCATTGGAGAGGGTATCTGGATGAAGATCACAGAGGTGCGGGCGGTGCAGCCGAACGCGGAGGGGGCGCCGCAGGATTGGCGGGGATGGTTAGGACAGATTCTTGTTCGCGTGGATACGGCTGATGGACTCACCGGGTATGGGGTCGGGGGAGGAGGCGCAGCCGGCATTCACGTGGTGCAGACCGTTCTTGGAGATCTCTTGATCGGACAGGACGCAAGCGACGTGGAAGACCTCTGGGAGCAGATGTACCGACTGACGCTTCCATACGGACAGAAGGGACTGGCCATTATGGCCGTGAGTGGGGTCGATTTGGCGCTGTGGGATTTACGCGGCAAGGCAGCCGGCAAGCCAATCGTGGAGGTGCTGGGTGGGAAGGCCGGGCAGGCGATACCTGCGTACAAGACCGGATGGTCACCAGGGGAAGTATTGCGAGACAGCGCTGAGGGATTTGGTGCGGTCAAATTACAGGTAGGCAAACTGGATGGATTGGAAGCCGTAGCGCAACTGCGTGAGATGCGGGAGACCCTGGGTTCGGACGTACGGATTATGGCAGACGCGTTCATGAGTTGGGATGAGGAGAAAGCGCTTCAAGTGGCTGAAGGCATTGCGGATCTTGATATCCAGTGGCTCGAAGAACCACTCCCGGCAGATGACCTGGCAGGCTATGAGCGATTGTGCAAACACAGCCCTGTCCCGATTGCCGGGGGTGAGCACGAGTATACGGCTGCGGTTTTCGAGCAGATGATGCAACGCGGTGTCCACGCGATTTATCAGCCAGATGTTTGCTGGTGCGGCGGTTTGACGGAGCTGGTCAAAATTTACAAGATGGCTGAGTCCTTCGGGGTTCAGGTTTGTCCTCATCGTGGATCTGAGGTCTGGGCACTGCATGCTATCGCTGCACTCGATCCGGATCCGCTCGCAGAAAGCGGCAGGCCCTGGATGACCTGGGTGAAAGGGCAGCCGGCAATCGAGCAGGGCATGATTAGGCCTGGTGATGACCCGGGATTCGGAGTTGATTTCGCCGAGGACCTGTTTGTATGACGTGCGAGCCTTGCTTCGGGCGGTAGAGCAGTTTGTCTTGTCTGGACACCAAATACACACAATCTGATCACTTAATAGCAGAGGGAAATTATGAGGAAGTTCAGCTGGTTTGTTGCAGCATTCCTAATCGGCCGCGGAGTGGTTGCGGCACAGGGAACAGGGGAGGTAACGACTGTTGATCTGGTTGGAGGAAAAGCCACAGTTACACTGGATTTCTCCGCTCGGGATTACGAACTGATCCTGTTGCCATTGGTGACAACCGAGGAGGATACAGCAAGGACATTCAGTTACACGGTGTCCGGGTCGGCTGTGACGTCAAAACCCGCCATCAGAAGCATGAACCTGCAAACAGATTCGGTTGGGGCAGGGCGAATCAAGGACCTCCTGAGGGAACGCGAGCGGATACTGGCGGAGAGACTGAGCGCACGTGGGGGATGGCACCCCGCCGCAAAGAAGATTGTAGAACCTGCCCAGATTGGATCTGCACGATCCTTTTCGTATTCAGGTTTCCTCAGCACAAGTGAAGACCAAACGGTTCAGGCAACGCTGGTAGCAACGAGCAGCAGAGCGGTAGCCTATCTCGATAATGCGGCTTCTGATACCGTCAAGATTAACACGACTGATATCCAGGAGATGCTGGACAGGTTCAGCACGGTTTCCTATCCGGTGGTGACAGGGACTTTTGGAGAAGGGTCCGACGTGGATGGCGATGGCAAGGTGTTGTTCCTTTTTACCCAGCTTGTAGATCGTGAGGAGGTCATTGCCGGTTACTATAGTGCATCGTCATTGTTCACCGTGGCTGAGGGTGGCGATGGCAATGTGGCTGATATGATGTATATCGGCCTGGAATCTGGAAGGGACTTCTATGACCCGATGCTCGCACATGAATTCCAGCACCTGGTGAATTACAATCAGCATGTTCTCATCAAGGGTGGAACGAGGGAAGAAAGTTGGTTGAATGAAGCCTTGGCGCATTATTCCGAGGATCTTGTCGACGGGCATGTAACCGGTCAAATGGCCAGAATATACGGACCCTTTCTAGAGGGACCTGAAAATTACTCGTTGACGGGGAGCGCAGGTACCAGCAGCGGTAATCGGGGAACCTCATACCTTTTTCTCAGGGGTCTTGTGCGGGAGTTTGGAGATGGTATTGTCACTCAGTTGGTGCAGACGCCGTTGGCTGGGACAGAAAATGTCGAGCAGGCTACGGGCAAACCGTTCGAGGAACTCCTGGTTTCGCACGCAAGCAGGCTATTCCTGAGCGGCACCGGGTTGAATACCGAGTCGAAATATAACTTTTCATTTTCGTTCTTCACCGAACCTACCACCGGGCAACGGAGCATTCCGATGCCATTCGAGATCGGATTCTCGGCAAACGGAACTCCGGTTACCGGAAGGGTAAAACCTCTGGCGCCGGCTTATCTTCGCATGATGGGCGAAGGATCGAGTGTGTCCGTGGACATCGCAACGGAATCGACCGGGAATTTCAAGGTAATTCTGATCCCTATTCCACAGGACTTCAGGCCGCAGAGATCGTTGAAGGGGAACTACTTTCCTGGAATCACGTTCGACGCACCGATCGCAGGACAATACACGTCGGGCGAGGCGATCCGTATTTCGGGATCGCTGACAAACCAGAACGGGGATCGGATATTGTACAGATTCCAGTCCACCGGTGCGGCCCCCGATACAATTCGTTTTTTCTCCGATGCCGTGAACGGTCAATTCGGAAGAAGTATCGTGCTCCACCCAACACAGGCGGGGGAATACGAACTGGAGATCTTTGCGGGAGAAAGAGAAGAAAGTCTTGATTTCGTGGGGCGATTCGTACCCGTCCACATTACCGCAGGTCCAAAGGACGTGCTGCTGCCAGTAGATTTCTTCTCGGGGATAACACTCGATTCGCCCCTTGCTGTTGATTTTACAGCTGGCGAAGCGTTCCGGGTTTCGGGCAGTTCCTCCGATCAGACTATAACAGAACTGTTGCTTAACTGGACGCCAGCCGGAAATCTCGATGGTGTTTTACGGTTTGCGGTGGATGTTATTGAAAGCAGATTCGATCGCACGCTGGTGTTCCATCCTTCACAGGCCGGGAATTATGAGTTTGAACTGTTTGCCGGCGCCAAGGGGGAGAGTAAACCCATTGTAGATGGGTTCGCACCCATCACCGTCTCCGACACGGGAGGGTCATTCACACTTCCGGCAACCTTTTTCCCCGGAATCACCTTCAACTCTGGAATCCCCGAAAAACTACCTTCGGGCGAAGGTGTCAAATTCACCGGAACCGTGTCCAACCCGAATTCCACCCGGATCCTGCTGCGATTCGATCCACTGAGTCATGTGGGTGACAGCATTCGCGTTTCAATCGACCCTGAGAACGGTGCGTTCGATCATACTGAATTCTTCAGTGCTGCCCATGAGGGGGAATACAAACTGACCGTGTTCGCTGGAAACAAGGGAGAATCCCTCCCCTTTGTGGACAGCTTTTTACCATTCTCGATCGTGGAAGGCAGTGGAGAACTGAGTCTGCCGACTGATTACTTCCCGGGTCTTACTCTGGACGACACCTTTCCGGGGAACGTGAAGTCCGGTCAGGCTATTGCACTTGCCGGCAATGCAGCGGATGCCTCTGTAACCCAATTGCTGTTCAGGTTCGATCCTGTGGCGGGATCGGGCGAACCGATCAGATTCTTCTCGACTGTCACCGGTGGTCGATTCCAGAGAAGCATCATATTCACTGCGGAGCAGGCAGGGGAGTATACCCTGAACGTATTTGGTGGTCCCCAGGGTGGATCGCTTGCCTTTTTCAGGGATTTCTCGCCGTTTACGGTGACCGCCGTTCCGGATCCTGTGAAGCTGCCCGTAGACTATTTCGAATCTGTTCTGCTGGATGCACCTCTGCCTGCGGAATATTTTCCTGACCAGTCTGTTCAGGTTTCTGGGACCATGAGTGACCTTACGATTACGCAGATCCTGGTCCGTTTCGATCCTCTGATCGAGGGTACAGATCAAGTCCGATTTGTGACAAATGTAACGGATGGGAAATTCGATCAGACGATCATTTTTACGCCAGAACAGACCGGTGACTACACTCTAAATCTGTTCGGAGGCCAGACAGGAGAAGGTCTGCCCTTCCTGGATTCGTTTACACCGATCCGAGTTTCATCTGGTCCGAGGATGGTTGTTAGACAGAAGGCACTGGCGTTCGGGAATGTGTCGATTGGAAAAAGTGGAACAGCTTCGATGGTGATCGTAAACCAGGGTAACGAATCCCTCAGCGTGACACAGGTGACATCAGATAATGCCCGGTTTGGCATCACGCTGGATCCCTTCAGTCTTGCGGGGGGTGACAGTCTGGTCGCTACGGTCGTTTTTACACCCGAGTCGGTGGGTAAGGCTACAGGGAATCTTACGCTAACCAGCAATGATCCGGCGGCTTCCACACTTCAAATCGGGCTGACCGGTTCCGGATCTGAAAGCACTCAAGTGCTTGAGCCAGCGCTGACTTTGCGGACTTCGCTACTTGACTTCGGGACAATCAAGACAGGGGAAACCACTACAAAGACCTTTGGGATCGTGAATACTGGTACGGACACCCTGAGGGTGGACAATGTGTCCGGCGCGAGTGCGCCCTTTCAAACCGTGCTTGTCACCGTTATTCCCGTATTCGTCATTGCACCTGGTGACAGTGCCGCGGTTCTGGTGAGCTTCGTACCCGCAGCTGCCGGGAACTTTACCGGCGTCTTAACGCTTTCAGGAAATGTGCCGGATGTGATGCTGGCTCTGGCGGGATCGGCGATCAGCGCAACCTCCGACACTGGCAAAGTTGGAGATTTCAACGGGGACGGCAACGTAGCTTTCTCGGACTTTATCCAATTTGCCGGGGCATACGGAACTAAGCCCGGGAGTGCACGATACGATGCGAAGTTCGATCTGGATGGAAATGGAGATATCGGTTTTCAGGACTTTATCATTTTTGCGAGGAACTACGGCAAATAGGGGGATTATATAGTGGCTTGTGCCGGAGGGATTTAACCAAATCGGTCTACCAAATTTACCCGAAAAAGAAAATGGCGAATAGCACCAAGTGCTATTCGCCATTTGTTATTCTATATCAGATCGATCTAAACTGTCTTGTGTTTTACTCCACCACCTCTTCGGCGCCCAAATTTGGGACCCCCTTTTGAACCCGATTCATCACGAGATGAGCTCGAGTATCTCTTTCCAGAAGAGAACCGTCTTGCTCCCCCGTTCCGTTTTTTCTGAAAGGGTGAAGCGACTGCCGCTCCGCTTTTTCGAAGTTTCTCGATTTCGTCAGAACGGAAGGGGTGGTCTTCGAGTGTGGTCAGAGGGGTTCGCGTGAGTTTTTCGATTCCGCTGAGCAAACCGACTTCTTCGGCGTCGCAGAACGAAAGTGCGGTACCTTCAGACCCAGCACGTGCGGTGCGGCCGATTCTGTGGACATAACTTTCGGGGTCGTGAGGCAATTCATAATTGATTACGTGCGAAATGCCCTCGACATCGATGCCGCGCGCGATGATATCTGTGCCGATGAGCACCTTGATTCGACCACGGTGAAAGTCGGAAAGCGCTCTCTGTCTGGCAGATTGCGTCTTGTTGGAATGTATCGCGTCTACCTGAATGCCCTGTTTGGACAGATCACGGAAAAGTCTGTTCGCGAGGTGCTTCGTACGCGTGAAGACCAGTGCGCGCAGGACGTCTTGCCCCTTCAGAATTTTGGTCAGGAGTGCACGCTTGTTCTTCTTCTCCACAAAGAGAACCTGCTGAGAGATTTTGGATGGAACGGATTCCTTGGGTGTGACATCGAACTTAACCGGGTTTTTCTGGATCTGCTTTGTAATTCTGGATATGTCATTAGACATTGTGGCCGAGAAAAGCAGCGTTTGCCGTTCCGTAGGCAGCAAAGCGACGATTCTCTTGACATCGGGCATGAAGCCCATATCCAGCATCCGGTCGGCCTCATCGAGCACAAAGGTATCGACGTGTTTCAGATCGATAAATCCCCGTTCGTGAAGATCCAGGAAGCGACCCGGCGTTGCAACCAGGATGTCCGGATTTCGCCGAAGGGATTTAATCTGAGGGCCAGCAGGTACACCTCCCAGCACAACCGCTGTTCGCAGCTGCTTGTGGTGACGCCCATAAGTTCTCATGCTCTTGTCGATCTGGAGCGCGAGTTCTCGAGTAGGTGTCAAAACAAGGGCCCGAATTCGGGTTGGACCGCCTGGTTTCTCGGTGCGCAGCTTGTGCAAAATGGGCAGCGAGAAAGCGGCCGTTTTGCCGGTTCCGGTCTGGGCAATGCCAGTCAGGTCTTTGCCGGCCATGACTTCGGGAATCGCCAGTTGTTGAACGGGCGTAGGGGTTTCGTATCCTTCGTCTGAAAGCGCGAGAAGGATCGAAGGGTGAAGCTTGAAGCTACTGAAGGATTCTTGCATAGGCTCCTGTCTTGGTGATCCCGAGATGAACAACGGCAGATGCTCGGGAAGACACTCAAAACAGGTTTGGGAGGCCGAGAAATGACGCAGGTAATCTTCGGAGGGTACTTAGCGCGTAGTTGCGCGTGGGTTACTACTTGAACTGAATATACAGCAAATGCGGGTTCAGTCAAATTATTATTTTAAAACATGTTAAGGAAGTATCGGTCCTCTCAGCAGAAATGCACGATGGATTACACCTTACGGTTGGCCGGACCGGACGCTTCTTAATGGCGCTGATGAATGCCATTTAACTGACAATCTTTCCGAATGCCTCCCTCGCTCTCGAAAGGACATCGTCGGAGAGCAAATTGCCGTCCGAAATCCGCACGTTAGCCGCAATGTGGTCCGGATTGGTCGACCCTACAATGGCTGTAGACACTGTGGGATGGGAAAGCGTAAAGCGAAGGGCGAACTCGACCAAGGGCATACCGTCGGCAAGTTTCTCGAGTGGAAAGGCCTGTGCCCGCTCCCAGGGACCGCCCATGAAACTTCCTTCCGGTTTGGCTTCTCTTTCCCAGACAGCGTTGGAGATGGGGCGTTTGATTATCGTTCCCATATTCTGTGCGGCGAGGGTGGGCATCAAATTTTCGGCCGACTCCTGGTAGAGAATGTTGTAAGTGAA
>CAVOEZ010000021.1:0-14478 GCA_963694355.1 Latescibacteria bacterium UBA2968
GTCGCTGGTTGCGGCCAATGCCCTGGTCCTGGAGGGCATGGTGATTCCTCCGCGAACCCTGGTGGCCGGCGTTCCAGCGAAGGTGCGAAGAGAACTTACAGATGAAGAAGTGGAGACTTTCAGAAAGAACACCACGGGATACGTGACTCGGAGTCGGACGTATATGTCGCAGAGAAACGAGGCGTAGCGTGCCGGGAACCAGAAAAATGGGTGGACAAATTCGAGTGGGTCTCGTGGGTGCGGGATGGTTCGCCACAAGAAGGCACCTGCCTGACCTGAAGGCCCACTCCGATGTGCATCTGGCGGCGATTTGCCGGAGAGATGAGGCAAAACTGAACCATATCGCCGATCACTTCGGGGTCTCCGGGAGATATCAGGCATTCGAGAGGATGCTCAGCTCGGAAGATCTGGATGCCGTCGTGATAGCCACCCCCCATTCACTCCACTACGCTCAAGCTGAATTGGCACTGCAGAAAAGCTTGCACGTTTTGCTGGAAAAGCCAATGACCTTGAGGGCCAGTGAGGCCGATGCACTCGTGACGCTAGCGACAAGGAAAGGATGTGTAGTCTCCGTTGCTCTTAACCCGCCCCACTGGCGGCATACGCACCATGCCAGAAGCATCATCCGGGATGGCACAATCGGTGATCTGGAGGCCATTTCCCAGCATTGGGTGGGGAATTCCGAGTCGGTCTTCGGTCTGTCTCCCCTGCCCGAAAAGATGCCCGGTCTGGTCAAGCCCTCACTATATCGGGGGGACCACTCCTTAAGTGGTGGTGGTCACCTGATGGACACCGGGTCACATTTGATTTCCGAGCTGATCTGGCTGACAGGTATGACGGCCGAGACCGTTTTTGCGCAGATGGACGACACGAAACTGGATATGCGTTCTGTGGTGCAGGTGAGTTTCGAGGGTGGGGTGCCCGCCAATATCATCTGCATTGGCAACAGCACATTCGACCACAGGAGAATCAAGAATGTCTACTACGGGAGCAAGGGTACGCTCACGATAGAGGGCATGCCCTTCTCGGTGGTGCTGGACCTGCCAGGAGAGCAGATCCTCACTGTATCGGAAGCGGAAATGGCGGACTTGCCTGGACCGGTGGCCGACTTCATTCAAGCAATCCAGGGCGGGCACGAGTCTGCGTCCACCGGACGCCACGGCGCGAGGGTTGTACGAATTATGGAAGCGGCATATCGGTCTGCCGAGTGTGGCAAGCGTATCGAGATCGGAAGCTTGTGACTCGTGGCTTCCTCTGTGGAGACCTTGCGGATGTCTGATTTTGGTGAACGCGAAATCCGGCTTGGACTTGAAAAAGGAATCCGGGAGTTCAATGAATCGGACTTTTTTCAAGCTCACGACACCCTGGAAGACGTGTGGATGGATGTTCGTGGACAAGAGCGCCTGTTTTTCCAGGGTCTGATCCAGGTTTCCGTAGGCTTTTACCACCTGACGTGTGGAAATTTTGCGGGAGCCGAACACCTCCTGACACGTGGTGTTCGGAAGCTGGAGGAATTTTTGCCAGCCCACCGCGGACTCGATGTTGGTGATCTTGTTGCCAGATCGTCCGCGATTCTGCTGCAGGTGGTTGCGGCAAGGGAAGGTCACGGCGAGGCGCCCGATCTGGGGACGATACCCGGGATCCATTCTGCAAATGACCTGAAAGCAGGATCTCAGGTGGCGGATCAGGGCGGGTTGACAGGGTAATGACGTAGGAGTATATTGGCGATTAATTCCGAAATGGCAGAGTCGCTCAATGGTCTCATTCGGGTCGAGTTGATCAGCAAGATCGAAAAAAAGGCGCGTGCTCAGGATTTCCGTGTGGAAGGATGCATAGGATGGATCATACCAGGGTAGAGATCGTCAGTTGTGGTGAAACGCAATCGGACACGGATCTCAAGACGCTGTTCGACGCCTGTGCCGACCAGGCGGGGGACCTCTCCGCTCCAGATCTGGAGGCCATTGCATCGTGGCGCAATGTGGACGGCGGGCAAGAAGGTGTTATTTTCCTTGCAGTGCTCAATCAGGTGAAGGCCGGTATTTGCGCAGCTATAGTACCTCCCGATCGGGATCATGTCAGTTTGAAGTTTCTGGGCGTCCGGGGCGATGCCCGGAGGCAGGGGCTGGGTGCCCGACTGGAAACCCACCTTTCGGATTTCTCACGGAGGCGGGGAAGCAGCGACATTCGTACCGCATTTTCCCTCGATGGCAAGCACCAGGCAGGAGGACGTTTCCTGAACAAACAGGGTTGGACCAGAAATACGGATGCCGGTCTTCGGATGTGGCGGGATCTGAATGATTTGCCTGATCTGGATATCCCGGGGGGATATTCAATCAGATGCTATCGGCCTGGCGACGAAGCTGCATTCGTAAGAATCAAGAACGCCGCATTCGCAGGTGAACAGGCTGGAGGACGAGATTGGACAGATGCAGATTTTGAAAAGGAATATCTGGCCTCACCGCATTTCAAGGTAGATCGCGTGCTCTTCGCCGAGTTTGAAGGGCAACTGGTAGGCACCACGACCGCGTGGACATCTGAATATGAAGGCAGAGAAATCGGTCTGATCCACTGGGTTGCCGTGGTTCCGGAGCACCGGGGCAAAGGCTTGGGATGGATGCTGAATGTGGCTGCAGTGCACAAACTGAAGCAGTTGGCATACGATGATTGCGTGCTGAGCACCAATGAGTCTCTGTCATCGGCGGTCCGGCTGTACAAGAGACTGGGATTCCAGGTGGTTTCTCAGAGATCGACTTATACAAAGGTTCTTGACTGATGGGATCGAATACTCAAAAGCTGATGTTGGCGGCCCGTAGAAGGCTGTTGTCCATTTGGGTGTTGATGCTTGTATTCGGGATTGCAGGATGTGGATCTTCGGATCCCGACGATCAGGGACCGGCAGTGGGGCCAGGGCTGATGGTTTCCGTGTCCATACCCGATATCAATAATTATCTGGCGGATGTGCGGAGAACTTATGCGACCATTAGTCTGATGACATCCGAGTTCGGTACCATATCGGAGGGGTGGTCTGTTGGTTTTTATCCCAATTACTGGACCCGTCAGTTTCTGAACAACCTTCGTTTGAGACTCGAGATCCTCAAGGTCCAGGTCGAGGGCATCCGACCCGCTGATTTCCAATTGCTGAGTATTCACGCCGATTACGAGAAAGCACTTGTGAATTTCGATCAGGCGTTCCGTGCTTTCGATTCCCAAATCGACATCAGCTCCGGTGAGGGTCTGGAGCAGGTGAACCTGCTGCTTCTTGCCGGCAATCTGGATCTGGACAGATTTCAACTCAGGCTGAGAAATCTTTCAGGCCTGGATATTCAATTGTAGAATTGGTGACTTCCAAATGAGTGAATTTTATACGATACTGGTTGTGGATGACGATGCCTCTGTGTTGATGGCCATGGAGCACGCCCTCAAGCGGGAGGGATATGCCGTTCACACGGCGGGAGATGGACACCAGGCACTTGAAATTGCAGAAGAGACACCTCCCGATCTCATTCTGTGTGATTACATGATGCCGCAAATGAATGGTGTTGAGGTTTTTCAGGCGATGTCCCGGATCTGCCCGGATGCTGTCAGAATTCTTGTAACCGGTCATGCAGATCTGGAAGTTGCTATGTCGGCGATCAATGACGGAGGCGTCTACAAATTCGTGATGAAGCCATGGAACACCAAGGATTTGGGTGTTCTGCTACGCAGGGCCCTGGAACATTACCAGTTGATCCAGGAAGGCAAGGCGCTTATGGAAATGCTCGACATGGCGCTGCGCCAGCAGGAGGTCAAGTCCAGAGGGCTTCAGGATCAGGTGGATCGATACCGGCGCATGCTTGGAATGGATTGAAGAGGATTGGCGTAATGGCCGGGGTAATGCCCTGGCTATTTTATTCAACATGATATTAGATAAAGTAATACAATGTTCGATATGTGTCATCGTTGTCTAATATTTCGGGTCCGGAAAGATTTATTGATCTTGACCATATGGAAAATGTTGCCGATATATACTCATGAGGATTGATACTGTTTATTAGGGACCGTTAAGTACCATTCGGGAGGTACACACAAGACAACAGATCAGGAGGGTGAATATGAAGAGTTTCCCCTATCAGATTCTGGGTACCGACGAGCGGGAAGATTCCCTTTTTTTCATGCTGGACTCACTTCTCCGGTCGCGGATCGAGACCGGTGAAGAAACTATAGATGACGAGGATGTCAATATCTACCTCGCCGGCTTGCTCCACTCTTTTCTGGATCAGAGCTTTTACCGGAAATACGGAGATGCCATTACCCGATGCAATATAGAGATTTATGATCTAGCGGAGATTCCTGACGATCCTGCTGTCCGATTCCGGGTCTATAAAGGCAACGCGGATCACGCCCTGATGACGAGCGGTGTATTTGATGGCGAAAAGGATCCTGAGGGCGAGGCGGAGCGTGGAAAGCGATTCTACGGGATCGCATCTACCTGCCACACCCGAATCTGCCGGAAGAAAACAGGCGTGGCTACGGTTCTGGAAAAGCTTTCGGAGCGATTCGATACCTATCGGATGATCCTCGTTCACATGCGAAGCGAGTATCTCAACCTGATGAAGCGGTTTACGAAGGGCGAAATGTTTCACCTGGAGCGGGATGTCCACGCAGGCGCCATGATCGGATTCGTACTAGATGTGCGCGATCACTTCCTGGATGCCTATTCGGACTGGATGAAGACGGGTTCGGAGGCCCATCGGGATCGTGTAAACCTGCTTGGACAAGCGCTGAGCGTGGCCGATCCGGAATTCGAATTTGCGGGCATCTAAACTGCTCAAAGCTACTACACAAAGAAAAAAGGGCCGAAGCGATCGCTTCAGCCCTTTTTCCTTGTCCAAGTCGAGGCATCAATTCAATGCTTTGATTTCTCCGCCTACCAATCTGACCAGGTCCTTCTGTCCGTCCACCAAAACTGTAGCACCTGCCCGTCCCGTGTTTCTGGCGAGTACACGGCCGGTCTCCGATGCCGTGATTTCCAGACTGCCTGTCGAGGAGATGTTCAATATAGCCGATCGCAACTGGGTTTCTCCGGGCGCGAGCATTCGGTGATAGGAGACTTCCTTTCGGGAGTGGTTTGCGGAGCCCTCGAAGACAGGAACAGAGGGCAGTCCGGATGTGTCTACCGAGAAGGAGATTTGTCTGGATCTGGTTCCAAAGTTTGCGACGGCGAGGTGTCCGTCTGCCAGCAGGCCCACTGCGTTTGCGGGACACTTCAAAGAAACAAGACGCAACGTGTGCATGGCACTATGCTTGCAGTCAGGCGCAACCAGCGCCGTAAGTGCAGCGATTTCCTCTCCTTTTTTCGCCCTGAAGGGTCGGGCGATTCTGCTGAGTGTGACGTCGTCTGCCACGGCCCGCCAAACATCGTAGTATCGTCGATTGTGATAAACCGCTTTACCCGATCCTGAAAACAGGATGCCGAGGCGATTGTCGATATTGATCCAGGCGGGCTGATCCAGGACCTGCACCACATCATCGGCCGGGTCGGTGCTGACCGAGCTTTCAAAACGATGTTGGTTCTTCTCTGTATAGAGCATTCGGTACCCGTTGCAATTTCCCCGAAGCGCGGGGAAATGCTCGTTGATGATGCGCAGAAAACCCTGGTTCACGCTCGATACCGTTACCGATTCCTGCGCACGAAGCCGTTCACAGGAAAGTGAAATGCCCGAAGGCAATGCCGCATACAGCACTTCCTGCCGAACCGAGCGCTGCGCCCGATCCATAACCAGGGCCGCCGAGAAACTGTTCTGGTGCTCATCTACGCGGATAGATACGAGATCCTGGCTGTCGGGGCGATTCTTGACGCTGATGTGGGCGAGGAATGAATCGGTTGCCGGTGCAACCGTATAAATGCCATCCTTGTTCAGCGGCAATGCCATGATCGAGTTGCGCCAGGAGAAGGATGTCTGGCCTTTGGGATGTCTCTGGAAGGCGAATCCCGAGTGCGGGTAAATTTTGACGCCGCGAAGCTTTCTTTCAACCTTTGTCCGCGTTGTGGGCCGGGGCCCATCCCCCAGGAGACGGTGAAACAGGTAGGTGTGCGCGGGTCTGGAAATTCCGGTTTCACGAATGATGAGCGGATCTTGAGGGCCATGGACAACTTCGGCGATATTCTGGTCGTGCATGCGCCCCCCGGTACCTGCCACCCGTGCTTCCATGGTTTCGAGGGCGAGTCTCTCCAGACAGGCACCGTCCGGATCTCTGAGCATGACCGAGGCCGCAGCGTGCGTCAGCGTTCCTGGATCCGGTGAGAGATAGGGCCAGTCCATCCCCTGGACGGGATGCAATGATCCTGACCGATCCGTTGTTCGCTTGAGCTGGTCATAAATCTTCTGGCGGTTGAAAAAGGCGTGCTCGGGAACGCTGACTCCGTATGCGCCATACACGATGCCGAGTCGACCGGTGAAATTCAACGAGGAGGCCGTATAGCTGGGATGCACCATCCCGTGATTTTCGGCCATATAATCCGGGAGTGTTGTAAAAGTCTGTCCCGTGTATTGACGAACTGTCCGACCGTCGGAAAGTTCGAGATGGTTCTTCGTGTCTTGCTGCGCCGTGGCCGTTGAAAACATCCACTGCCTTGCCGTTTCCGCCCAGGTTCGTGACTGTGGCGAGTTGCTCAGCACACATTCCACGGAGGCCAGGCCGGTTGAGGTCCATCCATTTTCTTCCATCTGCGTATTGGTGAAGACGCCACTTTTGGGTGCCATGGTGCCGAATCTGTCGGCGTAGTCGACGTGCATCCGTGCAAGCATGGTCCAGGTTTCGTCATCCACGATATTGCCCAGGAGGAGTGCGGCGATGGCGAGGTCTGCCATATTGGGTCCACACTGACTTTCCGGGAAGAACCCGCGACCCTTTTCGCCCCACTTGGTGCCCCACGTCCTGCGATTCCCCAGACTTTTCCCTGGTCGGATACAATCCGCCGGACCTGAATCGTGCGTGAAACAAAGATAGCGAATCCCCTTCAAGGCAATTTCCCTGAGTTCTTTCTTCGAGCAACCCGTTTTCTCCCGGTCATATTCCGGTGAACTGGCAAGGGCCGCAAAGGCGAATAACGGCCCTGCCGTATCCGATCCGTACCAATGGCATCCACCGAAAAAGTGACCACAATTGGGTCGTTGCGGCCATTCCTCGAAATACTGGAGCCCGATGGGCACCCACTGTTCCAGTATGGACCGGTATCTGCGGCTCAATGGTGTTTCTCTGGCGGGGACTTTGCCCTTGCGTAAACGGGTCAGTGATTTCGGGGTCATCGGGGTTCTCCCTGGTGGGTAAATGAATTACAACGGCAGCTGCACCGCGGCGCCAGTACGTGAGGACTCGTAAGCCGCGAGGCAGATCTCCACGGCGGCTCGGCCATCCTCTCCGGTTACAGGTGGTGTCGTGTCATCCACGATACACTGGACGAAATCACGCACTTCGTCCGAAAATGCCTTCTGACGAGGATCTTCAACCTGTGCTTTGTCATAGACCACTTCCCATTTACCGGATCCCTCGCGGGCAATTTTGACCTGATTGTAGGGGTCCACGTCCATCAAGCCCTTCTCACCTATCAATTCTGCGCCACAAGTATGGCCCTTCCACCCAGGTGGTGGCAGGGCTTCAGAATAGATCAGGTGAGCGCTGCCCCCATTGCGGAACGAGACCATGACCATATTGGATGTGGTGTCTCCGGGAACATCGGACCGCAGATCGTAAGAGCGGGCGAATACCCAATCGACGTCGCTCTGAAACCACCATCGGAGCCGATCGGTATTGTGGACCCCCCACGCAATGAGGCCGCCACGTCCATAGAGCGCCGGATCGGTGATCCAGCTTCTATCGGGATTGGGCTTGCGATAGCCTGGACCTGCCAACGTATCACGGCACATCAGCAGTTTCCCAATAGCGCCCTCGTTGAGGAGCTGCATGGCGACTGCGCCACCCTCCCAATAGCGGTGGCTGTGGGCGACCATGAGTTTGACGTTCGCCTCATCCGCAGCCTGGATAACCGCATCGCACTTCTCGAGGGTGAGGTCCAGCGGTTTTTCGACCAGGACGTGCTTCCCGGCACGAATGGCTGCAAGGGCGTGTTCTGCGTGCAGTGCATGCGGCGTGGTGACGATGACTGCATCGATGTCGTCCCGGTTGACAAGGACCTCAAGGTTGGGTTCCAGGTGCAATCCGTATTCGTCTGCCAGGTTCTGCCCGACACCGGGAATGTTTGCAGGATCGGCCAGTGCCACGGCCTCGCCAAGGGATACGTCTTTGAGCGCATCGATGTGGGTTCTTCCCATTTTACCCACACCGATGATACCGATTCTTACGCGGTCCATAGGGTTCCTCACAGTTGACAATTCATCAAGTTCGGGCGTCAGGCGTATATGATTACATCAGCCGCTTGCGTTTGGCAAGATAATTGAAGAGGGCAGTATGGAAGGATTCTGCGGTGTCGAGGAGGACGTAATCGATGAGGCTGTTGTGGCACTCACGGCGGAAATGATTTACGAGATCATCCATATGAGATTTGTAGGCAGGCGCTATGTGCCAGGGTTCCGTGGTGACGGTTGCCCCCGACTCCAGATCTACGAACCGGGTTTCCCGGTTGAATTCCAGATCGCGTTCCCGGGGATCCAGGATGTGGAAGACGATCACCTCATGTTTTCGATGCCGGAAATGCTTGAGACCCGAAAGCAGGGCCTGAGGATCATCCATCAGATCGGAAAAGACCACGATGAGCCCTCGCCTCACAATCCGTTCTGCCAGTTCGTGAAACGTTTTGGCGAGATCGGTGTCTTCACCAGACGGCTCCGTGGTCTGCAGGGTTTTGAGAATGGTGTGAAGGTGGCTGATGACCGACCGAGGCGGAATATAGCTGGAGATGCCGCTGTCGAAGGCAACGAGACCCACAGCGTCGCGCTGATGCAGCATCAGGTGGGACAACGCGGCGCAGATATACGCACTGTATGAATATTTGGTGAGCGCACCAGAGCCATAGTTCATAGAGCCGCTTGCATCCAGCAGAAGATAGGCCTTCAGGTTTGTTTCTTCTTCGTACTGCTTAACGTAGAGTCTGTCTGTTTTCCCGAAGACCTTCCAGTCGATATCCCGCAGGGGATCACCCTGTATATACTGGCGGTACTCAGAGAATTCCACCGAGAACCCATGATACGGACTCTGGTGCAGCCCAGTGAGAAAGCCCTCGACCACCAGGCGGGCAACCAGATCCAGTCTGGACAGCTGGGCGGCGATTTCAGGATCGAGGTATTGCTGAATGGCATTCATGGCTGCTCAGGATTCCATTAGTCGCTGGATGAGATCTACCGCGGTCGTGCCTTCAGCTTCTGCAGAGAAACTGGTGACGATGCGGTGGCGCAAGACTGGAACCGCTACGAAATTCACGTCGTCTATGGAAGCTGCGTATCTGCCCTCCAGGACCGCCCGTGCCTTTGCACCCAAAATGAGGAATTGAGACGCACGGGGGCCGGCGCCCCAACTCACGAATTCGGATATAAAGCCGGGCGCTCCGTCGCCTGCCGGGCGCGTTTTGCGCGCGAGACCCACTGCATAGTCGATGACGTGATCTGAGACCGGGACCTTGCGGATCAACTGCTGGAGTTCAACGATTTGGCCGGCGTCCAGAACCGGGGAGACCTCAGCTGAGTAGGTGCTGGTGGTGTTTCTTACGATTTCCTTTTCTTCTTCTTCGGAGGGGTAGTCGATCCAGAGGTTGAAAATGAATCTGTCGAGCTGGGCCTCGGGCAATGGATAGGTGCCTTCCTGCTCGATCGGGTTCTGTGTAGCCAGCACGAAAAAAGGTTCTTCAAGACGATAGGTCTCGCCGCCTGCAGTGACTTCGTGCTCCTGCATGGCCTGGAGCAGGGCGGCCTGCGTCTTGGGTGGCGTCCGGTTGATTTCATCGGCCAGGATGATGTTCGCAAAAATGGGCCCTTTCAAAAATCGAAAGGCCTTGTGCCCGGTGGCATGGTCTTCTTCCATCACTTCCGTGCCTGTGATATCGGAGGGCATCAGATCGGGAGTGAACTGGATTCTGCTGAAGGAGAGATTCAAGGCACGGGCAAGTGTGCTGATCAATAGGGTTTTGGCCAGTCCGGGAACTCCGACAAGAAGTCCGTGACCGCCGCACAGAAGTGCGATGAGCAGCTGGTCGATGATCTCTTTCTGGCCGACGATGACCTTGCCGATTTCTCCGGTGATCCGGGTGTGGGCGTCTCTGAGTTTCTCAACAGCCTGGAGGTCGTCCGTTTGCTCTGCACTCATATGCGTAGTTCCTCGTAGATTTGTTCCAGAAGGTCACGTGACAGACGTAATCCGGATACTTCAGGTCTTCCGTTTCTGTTTCTTGGCCGCGGGAAAAAGGATATTGTTCAAAATGAGCCGGTATCCCGGTGAGTTTTTCCGGAGGGCAAGCTGAGTGGGAGGATCCCCAACAAAGTGCTGGTAGTCTTCGGGATCGTGCCCGGCATAGAAGGTAAAGGTACCCTTTCCAAGATTCCCGTGAATGTATTTCACCTGATCGGTTCCGGATACCTGACCCATTATGGTAATCGATTTCTTTATCAGGCTTTTTCTGAAAGCCGTTGTCTGCCCGAGGAAACCGCGAATGACCGGCACATGGTTCTGTGTGAGCATAGTGGGTACAGGATCATATTTCGCGGAGAATTCGAACAGTGTGAATGCGTCCACCTCGGCACCGCGGGCCTGTCCGGTTCCAACAGGAGAGATGTCGATGTTGGAGAACTCGTATTCCAGGGGATCCTTGACCAGCCTGAAATTTTCGAATGCGAGGGTACGGGAAAAATCGAGTTTTTCATGTGCCTGTGGATCGGCCGGGGTTCCGTCGTAGATCGTATCTACGATATCGACGCCGGCAGCGGCGAGGGCGATGTCGAATGTGTCGGTGGCGGAGCACATTGCAAAGGTGAATCCACCTTCCGAGATATACGTCAAGATGGCACGGGCTACGGCCCCCTTTTCCTGGGCGACTCTCGGATATCCCAAGCGTGAGGCAAGGGATTCGAATTGGGCCTGCTGCTGCCGATACCACAGCCTGTTGCCGTGACTGCGGTAGAACTTGCCATACTGGCCCGTGAAGTCTTCGTGATGGAGGTGAAGCCAGTCGTATTCGGCAAGTCCTCCTTCCAGGACCTCTTCATCCCACAGGGTGTCGTAGGGAATTTCCGCATATGTGAGGGCCAGGGTTACCGCGTCATCCCAGGGTTGCTTGTTGGGTGGTGTGTAAACGGCAATTCTGGGCGCCTGTTCCAGGCGAACACGGTCCATGTTTCCCTCTTCCATCTGAGCATAAATCCTGGCGGCCTGGGCGCTGGAGATGCGGCGGAAGGACACGTCCCTCAATCTGGATTCCCGGGCTATGGAGTCCGAGTAATCCATAAGGAATGCCCCGCCCTGAAAATTCAGTAGCCATTCCACATCGACGGACTGTTGAAGCGCCCAATAGGCGATTCCATAAGCCTTGAGATGATCGGACTGTTCCAGGTCCATACGTATGAGCAACTTCTCCGCGCCTATGCCTCCAGGGAAGGCCATCAAGCTGATCCACGCCACAACCAGAACTGTTTTGATTTTTTTCAAATCTTAACCCGTTTCCTTAATCTGTTCGATTCGTTTCTGGAGTATCCGGACACGGTCTCTTGCAAGATCGGCCTCGAGACTGCCGGGATATTTGAACAACAGGGTTTCGAACGTTCGCAGGGCATCGTGGTACTGACCCAAACGCTCCTGGTGGATTCTGCCCAGTGTCATCAGGGACCAGGCGCAAAGCGGACTTTCCGGCAGATCCAGTGAAAAGCGTCTGCAGGCCTGGATCGTTTCCGTGTATCTCTCCATTTTTTCCAGCAGTTCGATCCTGGCCGCCAGGGCTCTGTCCTTGAGCGCCGACCCGGGATGCTTTTTCAAGAACGCCTCAAGAGTCGCCAGGGCGTCCTGCGTTCTGGTCTGGCGCATCAGTCGGGAGGCATCCGCAAAGTGCAGGAGCACCTCCTCACCTTCCTTGTTCCCCTTCTCCAACAGCAGGGAGAGATCCATTGCGTCGTTCAAGGCATACCCCGAAGGTGTGCCCTCAAGAATCGCGTCGAGGAGAACAGCTGCTGAATCAAACCGATGCGTATAGAAATGAGATTCGGCGAGTTCGAATTTGGCCTGGTCGGCATTTTCGTGACCTGTTTGTTCCTCAATAACCTGCAAGAATGCCGTTTTGGCCAGATGCATCTGGTCCTGCCGGATTCGTATTTGGGCGAGGTGGAACAGCGCTTTGTATCTCCAGACAGACTTACGCTTCGAATCCAGGAGGGCCTCGAGTGTTGCAATTGCCGCATCCGTATCCTGATAGGCGCCCAGCTGCAAAGTGGCAAGGTGAAAACGCGCCTCGTCGACTTCTGCCCGCCCGGGATAGCGCTCAGCGAGGTCCACGTAGAGGTATCGCGACTGGTCATTTTCCCCCAGGCCCTGGTGGGCTCTGGCCATACCCAGCAAGGCCCGTGGTGTTAGATTCGATTTCTTTGGACTGGAAAGGATGGCGCGGTAGGCCTCACGTGAGACTTCATACTCGCCCGATTCCAGCGCGAAGGATGCGATCCGGAAGAGCCGGCTCTTCTGGCTGGGTGTCTGAATGCGCTGGTCAAGCAAGACCTTAAGCGCCGGTCCAACCCTTCCTGATCCGATGGCGAACTCTGTGAACAATCTCAGCCGTTTGTTCTCTCCGGGATCCCCGGCAACCTCACTTTCCAGCCGTGCATAGACCTGCTCGGTCTTGTCGCCTTCCCTTGCGATGCCACGAAGTCTGGACTCGACCAGCGCGAGATACTGGGGCTTTTGATCGAGGAAGATCAGGTATTCGGATATGGCATCCGGATATCTGGCGAGTCTCTCGTACAGTTCCGCAATTTCCCTGGGAAAGAGACGTGGATTGTTCAGTGTCTTTCTACCCAACAGGTAAATCTCCAGGGCTTTCTGGTGCAAGTTGTGTCTGCCGTAGCGATCTGCCGCAAGCGCAAACGGACCTTCGTGACGTGCACCCTCAAGGACGCGATCCCAGTGCTGAAAGGCCGCTTCCTGCTTGCCCTCTTCAAACAGGGCATCACCCAGCCTGAAATGGGCAGTTATGTTCTGCGGATTGCGGGAAAGGTGCCTGCTCAGAAGGGTGATTGCCTCCTGGCGCTGCCCGGTCTTCGACAACAGACCCTCCAGGCGATACAGAATGTCCACGCGCCCCGGATGCTTCTGGTAAAGCATGCGATAGAGATCCAGGGACGCTTTGAGACGGCCTGCCGATTCAAGGTCCCTGGCACGTTTCAGGGTCTGGTTCAACCCTTCACCTGCTGCAGGATTCGAAAAAGCAAGCAAGGCAACCAGAAGCCACGTCACCCTTATGATCACTTTTGATCTCCCGTTCCAGCCAGTGCATCCAGTATGAGTCGTTCGAAATACTGTCGAATAAGCGGTTCGAACTCCGCAGGATACCCTTCTCCGATGGCGGCTTTGAGTCTGGCACGCAACGGATTGTCCACCTCGCCCAGATCACCCGGGAGGGAGCCGGGACCCCGGTAAGCGAAATCCTTTCCCTTCCTGGCCTGGCGCTGTTTGCTCCAGCCCCGTTCTCTTACCGAACGCTGTGCATCAAGCATTCTCGAGAGAATCTGTCGCTGTCTGTCCATAGTATTCCGATCCAGATTGCCTCTGGAGAGTTGTTTGGAGACGTCATCCATTTCTTTCAGGAGATCTCCCATATCGCCCAGCAGCTTTTCGCGCTGTGCCCCCATTTGCCCACGCAGCTGCTCCATGGCCTGCCGAATGGCCTGCTGACGCGCGGCCATTTGTGCAAGCCCGGGACTTTGCCCGGGAGAGAATCCGGGCTGGCCAAAGAGGTCCTGGGAGCTGGCATTCAATCCACCTTGCTGTTCTGCAAGCTGCTGCATCCGTTCGAGCATTTCATCGAAGCCGATGGCTGATGCCGCGGAAGCAAGTTCAGACATTGCCCTGCGTACCGACAGGGCCGTGCTGTTGAGCGCGCCCATGGCCTCTTTTGCAGACTGGGCTGCCCGCGATCCCCGGCCTCCCTGGAGCAGTCCGCCTGTCTGGTCCATTTTCTGCAGGGCCTTTCCCAGGGCAGCAGCGGTCTGGGGCGTTACGAAGAATGTCTTCTTAGAGACCTCCATCAGACGTTCCGCCAACCGGCTTGTTCCCGACAGGATCCTGGCCTGTTCAACAGCAAGCGGCGCAGGGTCTGCGTCTCTGGATGCATCCCGGGCATTTCTGGCGGAATTTTCCTGAGCGCGGGACAATTTCAGTAGGTCGTGGAGAATGCCGTCGAGTTCCTTTGCAATCCGGTCCTTCTGCGCGTCTACGAAAGCCTTTCTCGCATGCCTTAGCTGCCTGGCAAGGTGCTCCAGATCCTCCGAGATCTCCTTTCCCAACCCTCCT
>CAVOEZ010000022.1:0-14437 GCA_963694355.1 Latescibacteria bacterium UBA2968
GTACGGCGATTGTAGGTCAGATGCATCATTCGGACGCCAAGGTGAAAGAAGGTCTGTATGTAGCGCAGCTCGCCTTCCACGGAGTTCCACTTGAGGGGAAGCGGGACGTTGCACAAGGCCATGTACAGGCATTTTTTACCCTGGACCTTTGCCTGGATGATGTCATTCGGCTTCACACCTCGGACTATAAGGTCACCGATGCTGTCAGTGAGATACGTGAATCGAGCCACGCTCTTGAAGTGGCGTTCCGGATCCTGGTCCAGTGACCCGGCGCCCTGCACGATGCACGTTACGCCCGCCGTATTCCAAGCATCCATAAATTCTTCTTTTTCAACAGGATCAACCGCCGCACCGGTCCGGATCATGTCCCTGTGGAGATCGAATACTTCCTCGTTCGCCGCTCCGGCTTCTTGTGCCGCGTGCAGCACATCCACATCGACCGACGTTTGAGGCGCAGATCCATAGGGTTCAACGACGAGGGCATCCTCGTGCAGTGCCA
Source organism: Latescibacteria bacterium UBA2968 (assembly GCA_963694355.1). GTDB lineage: Bacteria > Latescibacterota > UBA2968 > UBA2968. The sequence goes on from CAVOEZ010000022.1 coordinate 500, forward strand.
GGCCGTGTTCCAAATCGGCGGGGCTGGGTTGCAGGATCTTCAGCGCGATGTCCCGGTACTCCTGAAACTTTTCGTTCATTCGTTGTCTACCTGTCTCTTTCCACTCAGCATGTTCTCCAGCACCAGGACCCAGTCCTGAAAGATGGGGGTCGGTTGGGGGAGGGGCCAATCACCCGAGTCGTCCTTTTTAGCTGGTCCGAGGTCAATTTCTGTTCCGTCCACCGGGTTGTATAGAAATGCGCGGTAGCGAACATCACTTTCAAGCCCCTTGACGCTCAATGCTCCCATGCCGCTTGGGAGAAAAATCACACGCACCTCTCCTGGTATCCCGGCTGCGTAAGGTCGAAACACATTCTCCCGATCGGCGTGAGAATCCACCCATTCAGTATGCGGCTCAAATTTCCACCAGGCATATCGTTCCAACAACTGTTTGCCAAGACCCAACTGGTTTGAACCCGGCAGCTGGTAGGCGTCATCCAGGGTATGTTTCCCCAGGCCCTGCCGCCGGGAGATGGGCCATATGGTGTGCCCCTGGTGTTCACCTGCCAGATGCCGTTCGCCCCATATGTATGTCCGCACGCTCCGGAGAGCATGCAGAGCCAGAACATGAATCTCTGTACCTCCTGTCGGCAGGCCTCACCGATTCCTTCGTAGCAGACCTCACTGTTGATAACCGGGAGCGTATCAGAATGCGAATAGGCGTCCGCAACGCGTCGAATGGTATTGGGGATGCTTTTCCGATCTCCGTGTCCCGTCTGAAGCATATCGATGTCCAGCAGCGAATCATCTGTGATCGCATTTCTGGCGGTATTGCTGGGATGGATGGTCAGGGGATGATGACAGGGATCTATTTCACGAACGTAGGCTGCAACCTCCGCCCATCCCTTCATCTGGAACGCCTCGTCTTCGGGTCCTTGAGGTGTCCGTTTACGAAGATAGTAAGGCATCGATCCTTCACCCGCGAGACACCACACTACGGGATAGGCGCCATACCGGGCTATGAGATTACGCCAATGCTGTTTCATTTTCTCGACACCCATCCAGGGCAGATAATATCCCCAGCAGCCAAGAATGCAGGGAACAATGCCTTTTTGCACGAGATGGTGGATACGCAAGTCAGCCATATCGTAGTATGCCGGGTTTATCCTCGCAAACTCCTCCTCCCAGGAATGTCCCGCTTCGTTAACTGCACGCTCGTCGAAAGCAGGCATGTCCGGGTAGGGACCCGCAACGATCTGTATCACGGAGAAACCTTTACGCTCCCTGTCCTCGGTCAGCGTTTGGAAATCGCCGGGCCAGCTCAGCCTTTTGCACAGGCCCATCCACCAGGTGTCACCCAGCCAGAAAAATGGTTTCCCATCCTGATGTTCAAGAAAGCGCTTGTTACCGCTCACTTGCAGTGGTCCGTGTTGTAACAACGGATTGGCGCCCTGGTACGGGACCGCTTCCAATTGGCCCTCCTGACCGTGGAGGGCGCTGTTGGAGTCATCGGAGCAGATCGAGCGCCAGGTGTGCGTGCCCGGGCTGGCTGGTGCATAACGCACACGCCACGTCTGGTCGCCTCCCCAAAAGGTCGGAACAATGTGTTCGTTTCCATCGGGGTCGGTGATCTGGACATCAAGCGTGATGTCGTTGAAGGGATCGGCGTAGACTCGACTGGATGTAAAGGACCACTCCGTCATGCAGTTCTGCATCGATGTAAGCATTTCAACTCCCTTTGAGTCTGAGACGAGATTTGTCCGGCGTTTCCGGGGGAGAGAGGATAGTCTGCCGCTCTCTTGTTCGGCGATAATTTCAGGGCGCCTGATCTAACGTTGGGACTGTGGGATACCTATCGATCAATTCACCATTTTCATTTATCGCAAAGAATGATCTCTGTTTGCTCTGTATTTCCACCATGATGAAGTTGAATTCCTTCGCGGTGTGGGCGAGGTACCATCGGTGATGGGCCTTTTTTGGTGATCTAAGACGCCCCCAGGCGCCATCGCCGAGGTATATGACACCCTCCGGATGAACCTTGCCATTTCGGATGGGATGGGTGCGTTTGTAGGTGTGGTCGTGGTGTTCGAAAGCGGCATCGAGACCGAAGCGCTCGAAGAGCGGGATCCAGTTCTTTAGTAAGGAAGTGGTGACTCGCCCAAGTGGAGATCGATATGAAGGATAAGCCGGCACGTGATACACCGCAAACAGGTGAGGGAATTCTGATCTCAATTGGAGGGTACGAGACAACCACTGATTCTGGGCGTGTACGAAATTCGTGTGGCCAGAATCCAGAAGAATGATGCTCAAGTAATCTCGAAAGTCCACCGCCCTGTAGGAGGAGGTGTCGGGATGGACGAAGAGGCTGTAGAAAAAAGGTGCTTCTACCTCGGCCTCGTAGGGCATCTTCGAATGCCATTCCTCCCGGTAGGTGTTGTCCCGGACCTCGTGATTCCCAATGGCGGGCAGGAGGGGGATCAGCAGGCCATCCGAGGTGACCATGTCTTCCTTCCAGGCCGTCAGCCATCGGTACCAGCGCTCGTATTTATCCGGGTCGCCATCCGAGTAGGTGATGTCGCCCCCGATGACGACGAACCTGGGGTCCTGGCTGGCGGCCTGACGATTGGTTTCACGCAAGATGCTGTAACGTCCCTTACGGAACACACCAAAGAGATTTCTCGGGTCGGTACGATTGTACCATTTATTCGCCCCGTACATATCTCCGCCGACGACAAACCGGATGGGTTCGTCCGCGGTGGCAGGCATTGTCCGGAACTTGAACGCTACGGCATCGTCTCCTGGCCGGAAGCGGTACCTGGTGTTCGGCGCGAGTCCTGTGAGTTCGACCAGGTGAATCGTGCGATCCGAATGCGCCATTGGGTAGCTCGTGCCCTGAGCGCTCTGCCAGGAGGGATCATCCAGCCGCTGGTACAGGAGTTCGGTCGGTCGATTGTCCTCGCGGTTGCTTTGCCACCGGATGAGCATGGTGGTAGCGGGATCGCCACGCCAGGTCAGGTAGACGGCGGGAGGATCGAATTTCTCCTGCGCCGAGAGGTTGATCGAGAGAAGGACAGCAGATAAAAGGAGGTAGAAAATATGGGGCATCTGGTCTCCAAAGTGATCGCAGCAGTCAGGGGATCGGTGTCTCAATTAGCATACCGCAGCGCAGTGAATCGGTCAAGCAGAGGGGGACGAGGGGTGTAGCAGGGATGAAACCACGCATCGAGGCTGAAAAGCAGGAACGGGAAACCCCTTGCCCGTCAATCTGGAGTGGCCGGGGCGCAAAACCTGGCTCCATCCCCCCTCCGGCGAACGAAAGGGAGCTGCGCAAATGACACGAAGCCCGGCCACTGCTTCCCAACAATATTGGTGAGGGCTCGGAGCGAGAGGGCTGAGTGGTGCCTAGTGACGCACGACCTGCCCCGGGAGCGCTCCGGTGGGCTCGCCGTTTTCAACTGTGGAGACACCGTTTACAAAAACCCGTTCGATACCAACGGGACTGAGTGTCGGCTCTTCATACGTGGCTCTGGCGTTCACTGTTTCAGGATCGAAGATCACAAGGTCGGCTACTTTCCCTTTTCCGATTTCACCCCGGTCGGTGATACCGAATCGCTTTGCAGGGAATCCGCTCATTTTATGGACGGCCTGCTCCAGTGTCACCAGTTTTTGCTCTCTGACATATTTTCCGGGGATCTGTGCGAAGCAACCAAAGCCCCTGGGATGCGGGTGCGGTACGTTGTAGATGCCATCACTTGCGGCCATCATCAGCGGGTGCCTGATGGTCCTGGCGATGGTTTCCTCGGCTTCTTCGGCAGAGACCTGCCAGGGGAAGATGTAGGCGGAGAGTCCCTCTTCCTCTACAATGAGATCGTAGGCGCATGCTTCAGCTGATTTGCCAAGGTCCTTTGCGACTTCAGAAAGCGTTTGCCCGATAAATCTACCCGATCTCGTGTATCCTACGATTTGATTGTATGCGCCGAGCCAGTTGGTGAGGTAGGGGATAATCCGTTCGCGAACGTCGGGATTTCTGAGATGCTCTATAACCTGGGCAGGCGTTCCCTCCTGGTCCTTGACCGGAAGCATAATGGTCATATGAGACATTCCCGCTGCGTAGAGATAGGCCTCGAAGCTGATATCGATGTCTTCCTTCTCCGCCCGGGCGAGCAGTTCGACACATTCTTCATCCACTCTCTCGTGCGAGATATGGACCGGGATTCCGCTTTGTCTGTGGAGTTCGAAAGTTTCCTCCCAGGCGTCTGCCCGGCCCAGGGTGTGATACCGGATATGTGCGGCGTAGATACCGCCGTAAGATTCGGCGACCTTGCAAAGCGCGACAAGTTCGCGCAGGTCCGAATTGACACTGGGTTGGTAATCGAGGCCCAGATTCAGGCAGCCGGCGCCCGCCTCCATCCACTGCCTTGTCAGGTCGGCCATTTCCTCAATTTGCGCGTCGGATGCGGGTCCCGGTTCCCATCCACAGACTTTCAACCGAACGGCACAGTGAGGAACCTGAGGGTAAACGTTGCAGGGGCTGTTCCCCGGGAAAATGGAGAGGTAGTCCTCGATGGTCGGCCACCCGAGATCCATTTCAATATTGCCGGTGGCGAAGCGCGTGTACTCCCACATCTCCTCGGTCTGCTGAGGCGAAAGGCCGGCCCATCCGAAGCCGTCTGGCGCCAGCAGCTGGGTGGTTACGCCCTGGACAACACCGGCGAATCGCTGGCCTTCACTGACGAGGGCAGTCTCGGAGTGGACGTGCACATCTATGAATCCAGGACTGACGATATGTCCGGCGGCATCGATCTCTTCGGGAGCCGTGGTTTCGGATAGATCTTCCACCGCCGTGATGCGTCCATCTGTAATGCCAACATCCGCTGCAAATGGTTCGCGTGTCCCCGTGCCGTCTACAACTTTCCCGTTCCTGATGATCAGATCAAATGCCATTCTCATTCCTCGATAGTTGTGGATTACCAGTCGTTGAGTTTGTGCCCATTTCCATTGAACCAGATGACGTCGACAATGATGCCAAGCCCGACTCCCGCAAGATAACCCATGAACAGTCCCAAAAACAAGGGGGCCATTCGCCTGTAACTGTTGAGTCCTCCGAATTTAAGAATGAGGGTCTTGGTGAGCCAGGCGATGAAGATCGAGGTGACCGTGCTGCGAAGGACATTCGATGCAGAGATCGTGAACCCGATCGGGTTGATCGGGAATCCGGGATATCGGTACCGAAGGAAGAACATCAGTCCTGTAAACACAGCACCAACAGCAAAAAACTGTACCCGGTTCCAGTCGGTACCGAAATCGCCGTGCTGAATTCTGTTCGCCGTGTAACGCCAGATGCCAACGGCGCCGTCGTTCGATCCGTTGAAGCTGACCACGCCAAAGTTATAGCTGCCCACTCCGTGATAGCCCTGGAGTAGAATGAATCCAACGATCGCAGTTGCGCCGAGAAATGCACCAAAGAGAACAGCGGGTACCAGGCGCCTTCTGCGCTCAGGATTCATGGCGATGCCCAGTCGGGGGATATGTGCCAGTGCGGTGATGCCCCAGGTCTTGGCGTCGCAGAAGAAGGTATAAGTGAGTCCCATTGCGACCGCACTGGAGGGACCCATTCCGGAGATGCCGAACAGATGCCAGGCGAAGGCCTGGGCGGTGATCGGTCCACGCAGATAGACCAAGCCGCTTTCGACGATAATCCGGGCAAGACCTAAATAGAGGATTAGCGTGCCGAACCAGAATGCCAGGAGCGGTCCCCAACTCATCCCGGCGTGATGGAGCCAGAGTACGAGGTAGGCGCACCCACCCAGCATGAGAAAGACCGCGTGGCGATAACTCAGCAGTTCGTTCGAGTCGTCCAGTTCGCCTTTGTCAGTGAACGCCTTTCTGAACACGGCGTAGAGGTGGTGGCGCGCGATCCACAGCCCCCAAAGGACAAAGACGGTTAGACCGCCAAAACTCTGCCAACCGATGGCGGGATCGAACGAACACCACATATCGGAACTTCCGATGCTGAAGCCAATCCGATTGAATACGCCGACCTGGAGGATGGCCAGTATGTGGAAGACCCAGATGCTCAACAGCACGTCGGACTTGGTGAAATAGGCGAAGGCAATGGTCATGGGGTGAATCGAGAAGGCAAAGTAGGGAAACCCTTTGCCCAGGCGGATGACTTTGCGACTCAGGACGGTCATCGGAATGTTCAGAGGGGGAATGGCTTTGGAGAACCAGGTGGCGATGTTCCAGATGAAAATGCTCAGGACGATCCAGAAGCCGATTCGAAAGAGCCGCGACCGGACAAGTGTGGACAATGTGCCCGAAGATCCGGATATGCCCGTGAGTTCGAGTATGGCACTGGCGACCGGGAAGGCAAGCCGCTCGTTCTCCATCCATTGCTTTCGCAGAATGACGACCATGCAGAAGCTGACAAGCAGGACGGATCCCAGGAACCCGCTCCACCAGAAGAAGGGAGAGATCCAGGCGGACCAGGGGATGGATTGTCCTTTAAAAAGGCTTTCGTAGAAGCCGGTTGCGGCCGATTTGTCGTTTACAATTGACCAGGATGGAATGCGCTCTAGGAGGAGCTCCGCCCACCGGTTTTCCGGTGTGGCGAAGTACGTGGGTGCAGTGACCACCCCGAGGAGGTAGCCGGACAGCCACTCTCCCTGCATTGTGGCTGCAACCATTCCGATGCAGCAGATGGTGAGGAGTTCTGAGGAGGAAAGTCCTTTCCCCTTTCGGTTCAGGGGAATATTGAGGACCATAATGCAGATCAGCGGGAGGAGCAAGGCAACGGATAGGTGGGAGTAGTCAGCGCGTGAGGAATGTGCGATGAGACTGGAGTAGGCCGGCCAGATGTTGACCCAGACGGCCATCGCCAAGCCGATGAAGAGCGCACGGGAGGTCATTCGAAAAGCTTCGCGAGTAGGATGTTGTCATTCTCTAGAAATGAAAAGCCGTACTGATCGGAATGGCCAGAGGCGTGCCGCACGATACGGGATCGCCCCTGGATATGCACCGCGGGACTCACGCGACTACGCCTTCACCGCGATTTTGATCGCGTCCATGTCGTCGAGGCGATAGCTGCCTGCCAATGCGTTGAAGCCTTCTGCTACCCGGTCCAGGGGGATCGTGTGGCTGACCATTTCGGCATATGGGAACTCGTTCTTTTCCAGGATGGGAAGCCCGCGGATGAAATGCTCCGGTTTGCTCGCCCATACGGCTTCCAGGCGCAGATTTTTGCGCATCAACATATGATTCGGGTTGCACTGGAAGTTTCCGACGTCTACGAAGTGGCCCATTTCGACGTATGTTCCGCTGTTCCGGAGATAATCCAGGCCTTCCGGAATTGCCGGGAGAAATCCGGCGCATTCGAATACGACATCTGCGCCTTCACCGCGTGGCGTGTTTTCACGGACAAGCTGCTTGCGCTCTTCCACATTGCTGACTTCGGCGATGTCGATGGTCAGGTCTGCGCCCAGTTTCTTCGCCAGATCGAGACGCCCTTTGGGCCCGCCCACCATAATGAGTTTGCCGGCTCCGCTGACCTTTGCACAGACAAGGGTGACCAGCCCAATGGCGCCCGACCCCTGAACGACCACGGTGTCGCCGAACTGAATTTGCGCCCGCATCACGCCATGAACGCCAATGGTGAAGGGTTCGAGGAGGACGGCGACTTCCGGTTCGATCTCGGTTTTAAGGACCACAGTGTCGGGATTCCAGAGATACATGTATTCTGCGAATCCGCCCCGGAGATAGGGTTCTTCTTCCGCCTGAAGGAAGCCGTAGGCACCCTTGTTGGTACCGGGCACCACTGCGATCCGATCACCTTCTTTGATCGGCCTGCCCAGAAAATCGGTTTCGACACCTTTGCCGAGTTTGTCGATGATGCCGACGTTTTCGTGACCCAGAATGATCTCGCCGGTCATCTGCTGGTATTCCCAGTTGTGGAGATCTGTGCCGCAGATTCCTGCCAGTTCCAGTTTGAGGAGAATGGTTCCGGGTTCCGGATCAGGAATCGCGTATTCACGGATTTCGAAGCGTTCGCCTACCATGACAACTGCGCGTGAGGTTTTGGGCATTGGGAACTCCGGTAAGAGTGGCCAGGCGTGAGGAGCCGGTGGCCGGTTTTTAGAGACCAGATCAGAGGATTAGTTTGTATTTTTATCGGTTCGTTCAAGAGAGAGACGGTAGTCACAGACTACCCGTCATCGATGTTTTACCCTCTTGTGAAGAGTTCCAGGTCCGCGTCGACCATTTCTTTGACCAATTCCTCGAAGTCGGTCGAATACGACCACCCCAGTTGTTCTCTTGCTTTTGTCGCGTCTCCTACGAGCAGATCCACTTCCGCAGGTCTGAAGAATCGCGGATCCACCTTGACGTGATCCTGGTAGTTGAGCCCCACGTGGGAGAAGGCAATTTCTGCGAACTCTCGGATAGAGTGGGTCTCACCCGTGGAGATGACATAGTCGTCCGGCACGTCCTGCTGGAGCATCATCCACATGGCGTTGACATATTCCTTGGAATGACCCCAGTCTCGTTTGGAATCCAGATTGCCAAGGGGGACTTCGTCAATCAGTCCCAGTTTGATTTTGGCCACGTGGGAGGTGATTTTCCGGGTGACAAATTCGAATCCTCGGCGAGGTGATTCATGGTTGAACAGGATGCCGCTTGAGGCATGCAGGTCGTAGGCTTCGCGGTAGTTTCTCGTGAGATCGTAGCCAGCGACTTTCGAGATCCCGTAAGCCGATCGCGGATGGAACCGGGTGGTTTCCTTCTGCGGCACTTCAGCGACTTTTCCGAACATTTCACTCGAAGCGGCAAAGTAGAAACGGCAGTCGGGCTGAATGTCGTTAAGGGCGGCGAGCATATAGTGCGTGCCGTTGATGTTGATGTTCAATGTCGAGAATTCGTCTTCAAAAGAGCTACTGACAAAGCTCTGTGCAGCCAGGTGATAGCATTCGTGAGGCTGCACTTTCTTGATGACGTTGTAAATACTCGGATAGCTTTCCATCGATGCGGGATGGAGATGGATCGTTTCGCCGAGGTGGTAGATGCGGCCCAGTCGGTGCTCCGGATCTTCGAGGGCGACTCGGCGAACGATGCCGTGGACCTCGTAGTCCTTTTCGAGCAGCAGTTCTGAAAGATAAGAGCCATCCTGGCCGGTGATTCCTGTGATCAGCGCGATACGTTTCGCCATTGGATATGTTCTCCTGCAGGTTTTGGAATGTGTACGGTTCTAAGGTTGTGGGATCTGTGGGTTGCGATTTCTCGAGCTACTAATTAAATCCCCCTGTCCCCCTTTTTCAAAGGGGGAACTTCGGTCACAACAGCGGAGGAGAATACCGGGGAGAGAGAATGTCAGATAATCTTCCTGGCCCTACCTAGTGATCGTAAATTTCCGGTCCCCAATTTATTTCCTGGAGCTCTTGTTTGAGGATAACCGCTTTGTGGGGGGGAACGTTTTTCATCAGCACAACGCCTGGGCCGACCATCGAGCAGGCACCGACGATGCGACCGGGCATCAGGATGGTGCTCACCCCGGTGCGTGCGTAGTCGCCGAAGAGGGCGCCTGAGAACCCGGGAGCCGGATGACGAATGCCTTTGACGATCACCTCGGTGGGTCCGTCGTCGAAACGCAGGGTGCCCACCTGGGTGCCTGCCCCGAATTCGGCGCCTTCGCCATATATTCCTGCGATCTGCATATGGTGGGTGATTCGGCCGCCCTGGAGGATGACGCCGCTGAACTCGCCGGTGAAGGTGATGTGATTGTTGTCCCCAACAAATCCGCTCACCTTGGCGAAGGGGCCGATTCGGCACTGATCGCCGATGACGGTGTGGGAAGAGACCTGCGAGCCTTCTTGAATGTGGGTGTCTTTCCCGATCCACACGGGACCATTGATGACCGCGTGACGTGAAATCTTTGCGCCTTCGTCGACGAAGACCGATCCGGTGATTTCTGCGTCCTCGTGGACCTCAGCGCTCTCGGCGATCCTGGAATCGGGCAACTCATTGGCCATTTCACGGGCGGCGACTCGGCAGATACTCAAGGGCTGCCAGGGCATATCCATATCGATGACCGGGCTGTCGAGCTGGACGGCCCCTACGGAACGCCCTTCCCGGTGCATCAGGGGGAGCGCGTCGGCGATTTCGTAGCCTTCGGCGGGCGCTACTCCGTTTTGTACCCGTGGGAGTAGCCCCGAGGTGTTGGCCAGATCGTCCAGTGCGGCATTCTGGAAGATGTAGATGCCGGAAAGCGCTAGGCCGTTGTCAGATCTCGGCTTCCAGGTGTACGAAGCTATGTTGTTGTCGCGGTCGACTTCTGCTCTGATGTGCTTGTTCAGCTCGTCACTCTGATGAATCCCTGCCACACTTTGTTTTCCACTGAATTCATCGAGCAGCTGAGGAATCGTCTCCGGGCCGAAGAACAGGTCTCCGTGGATGACAATGAAGTCATCCTCTCCAAGATACTCTCGGGAAGAACACACGGCGTGTGCGGTTCCCAGCTGGTGCGGCTGTTCAATATATGTGATCGCGCAGCCGAACCGATTGCCGTCCCCAAAGTGATTCCTCACGCGCCCGCCTCGGTGTCCGATCACGACACCGATATCTGTGACGCCTGCAGCTACCAGCCGTTCCACGGTCCACTCCAGGAGCGGGCGATTGCAGATCGGAAACATCGATTTCGGCCGGAAGTGGCTGAAAGGATAAAATCGCTCCCCCTTCCCGGCTGCTAATAAGATCGCTTTCAAGCTAAAATCCAGTTTGAAGGATGGACTTCTAAAGGTTAGAAGGTTAGAAGGTTGAAACGTTTGAAGGTTGAGAGGCTCTTTAACCCTGGCTGCCCCGCCTTTGGCACCACAGTTTCACAAGCCACCCGCTCTGCACTCTGCACTGTCTTTTTTACGTTATCTGCTCCGGCTCGACTTTCCCGATCGGTACTTCCAAATGGTCTTCCGCGAAGATGATCGTGCCGTTGAATATTTCCCCGGCTTCGTGGATCAGCCGCTCCTGAATCCCGGGCTGTTCGAGCTGTTCGGTAATGTGGGTGAGTACCAGGGTGCCTACGTTCGCGTCCTTTGCAGTGCGCGCAGAGTCTTTGTGCCCTGAACAGCAACCTGTGATCCGCTCGTCCATTTCGAAGTCATTCAGGAAGTGACACATGTGGATCAGTACATCGGCATCTTTGGCAAGATCGGTGAGGGTCTGGATGGGCGCGGTGTCGCCGCCGAATACGATGGATCCCCCGGGCGTATCCAGGCGATAGGCCAGACATCGGAGCTGGGGCTGCACGTGAATGACTTCGGCCGCGGTGAGCGTCCAGGTGCCCGTTTTGATGAGGGAGCCGTGTTCGACCTCGGTGATCACAGGATTGGGGCACTGCCTTGGCAGCACGCCGCCCCGCTTTTCGTAAACGAATTCGCTCCCGGGGTGTTTCGTTCGGGCAGTGAGATCGGGATCGTAGACACCGCCCTCGCCGAATAGTCTGTGGGTCATCTGAGCCAGTGGGGCGGGACCATAGACGTTCAGGTCCGGAATCTTACCGACACCCTGGTCCCAGTGGTTCAAGACGATGTAGGGATAGTCCACGCAATGATCATAGTGCAGGTGTGCGAGGAACACGCTTGTGAGGTCTCTGGGGGGTGTTCCGTCCTCGAGGAGGCGCCTGGCCGCACCCGGACCGCAATCGAACAGGAGGGTTTCATCGTCGAGGGTTACCAGATAACAGGATCCGGCTCGGTGGGTGAGCGGCGTGGGGGTTCCCGTTCCCAGAAGGGTCAGGCTGAGGGCCATTTCTGCTCCTTGGTTGTTGTCTGAAAGTGTTAGCGGTCGATGCCCGCCTCGAAATGCACGGCGAGGGGTTCGAGGTCCTCCCAGAAGGATTCGGGAATCTCCAGGTCGCCCGCCTTTGCGTTGGCTTCGGCCTCTTCCGGTGTGCGAGCGCCAGGAATGGTGGTTGCCACTTGCGGATGACGCGTGCACCACTGGAGGGCTGCGGCGACCATTGGGACGTTGTGATCGCTGCACACCTGTTGAATCTTTGCGACGTGGTCAAGACATGTCTGGCTAAAATTTCTGGCCATGTAGTTGATGCCTTCTACCGGCCCTGTTGCGAGCAGACCCCGCTCAACGGGCGTGGCAATGACCAGACCCACATCGTGTTTCTCGGCAGCGGGAAAGATCCTTTCCATGGCGAGCTGGTTGATTAGGCTGAAGGCTTCGGGTACGACTGCCGCGTCGAATTCTCCTGTTTCAATAAATGGGGTGTTTGCCGCAGGGTCGTTGGCCGCGGTTCCCACAAATCGTGTGATGCCCTCGTCCTGGAGTTTTCGGAGTGCACCAAGAGCGCCCCGTTTTCCCATAACCTGCTCGAAAGGGACCTCCATTGCGTCGTGAATATAAAGGATCTCGAATCTTTCAATTCCAAGCCTTTCCTGGCTGCCCTCCACGTGGCGGAGAATGCTGTAGTAATCGTAGTCTTTGCCTTCGAGACCTGGAAGCTGGCCCACCTTGGTGGTTACGGTGCAAAGTTTCGCGAGATCCGGTCGTGCCTTGAGGGCCATTCCGATGAGTTCCTCGCTGCGTGTCTGTCCGTAAAGGGGAGCGGTGTCGATGAGGGTAGAGCCGTGCTCGATGGCCGTGTGGATCGTCTGAATGGCCAGATCCTCGTCCATACCTCCAGGGCGACCGTCGTATTCGACCGCGGCTCGATTCGCGTTGGGAATGCCCACAAACGCCGCGCCCAGACCGACAATGGGAACCTGCAATTCGGTACGTCCAAGCCGTTTGGTTTTCACGAGTATCCTCAGGTTATTATCGTTGGAATCTGGAGTAAAAAACAGAAGCATGAATTAAGATAGCACAGTGCAAGCCGGGGCGCAACGACCTTCTTATGTTCATAGATCACAGGGAGATGGAGCCGCGATTCCCTTCTTGCATTTGTGCATATTCAGACTTATCCTGGCAGCCAACCGGGTAAGATCTTTTACTCTACAGGAGGAAGAATATGCGTTTTTTGGCCGCCCCCAGAATTTCACTTTTAGTGGTCGCCTTTGTTATTGCTGGACTAAGTATCGGCGTGCTGGCACAAGAGCCCAATTGGTGGCCATCGGAGTGGGGAGCTGATGATCAGCGTGGCGCAATGAACCGATTGACACCTAAAAAGGTGCTCGAGGCGGCTCAGTTGATCAAGGAGGGCAAGACTTACCAACTTGGACGGGTCTATGAGCCAGGCATGCCTCTGTTCGGAAATCGACATTACAGTCTGTCGATTGTGGGCTCACCCAGCGGCGGTCCGGTTGGAGACAATCGCGTGGTGTGGCACGATGAGATGTTCAGTGGAGAGATCGGCCAGATCGGGACGCAGTTCGATGGGCTGGGGCACATTGGAACCCGGGTAGGCGACGACGATATTTTTTACAATGGTTTCAAAGGATCCGAGTTCAGCAAACCTTACGGTCTGGAGAAACTCGGCGTAGAAAATGTCGGCGTGTTCTTCACAAGGGGCGTTCTGATCGACCTGGTCGCGTACAAGAAAAAAGAGCGACTGGAGGTCGGATACGTGATCACTCCGGATGACCTGCGAGGGGCGCTCAAAAAACAGGATGTTGAGATCAGTGAAGGCGACGTGGTTCTGATTCGAACCGGACACGGAAGCTTGTGGATGGTAGATAACGAAACGTTTAATTCAGGTATGCCGGGTATCGGGCTTCTGGCTGCAAAGTGGCTGGCTTCCAAAAAGGTGGTGATGATCGGAGCGGACACCTGGGGAGTAGAGGCTGTTCCCGGAGAAAATCCGAACGTAGCGTTCCAGGTCCACCAGTTGTTGATCAATCAAAAAGGGATCCATCTTCTGGAGAATCTGGATCTGGACGGTCTTGGTGAGGACAAGGTTTACGAGTTCGCATTTGTTTTCTCTCCCTTGAGACTAAAAGGTGCAACCGGGTCACCGGGAAATCC
>CAVOEZ010000023.1:0-14182 GCA_963694355.1 Latescibacteria bacterium UBA2968
GACGCGCTCGCTGCAGGGTTGTGATTTACTCATAGAAAGTTGGGTCAGGTGGCAGCCAGGACGGATGATCTGAGTTTCATCATCAATCCGAACTCGGGGACGGGCGGGAAGCCCGTAAAGGATATTCTGAGTCGGGAAATGGATCGGGCGGGACGCAGATTCGAGATGTTCCATACCGAGTATGGAGGACACGGTGAGGTGTTGGCCAGGGAGGCTGCAGTAGGCGGATGCGGCACGGTGGTCGCGGTCGGTGGTGATGGGACGCTCAATGAGGTAGCAAGAGGCGTTGTGGGAACCGGGGCGGCTCTGGGTTTGTTGCCCTGCGGTTCGGGAAATGCGTTCGCGAGATACGCCGGTATTCCTCTGAAGCTGGATCAGGCTTGCAGGGTTCTCCTCGATTCCAAACCTCGTCCCCTCGATGTGGGAAGCGCAGGTGATGAGATCTTCTTGTCCAGTGCAGGATTCGGGATCGATGCCGAGGTGTGCAGGCGGTTCAACGCAAGGGATGGTGGTCGGCGGGGGACTCTGCCTTATGTGGTGATTTCAATTGACGCGTTTCGCAGTTATCGTCCAGAGCGCGTGATTGTTGAGATGGATGCAGGGAGATCTGTGGTGTGCAATCCATACATTGTTACGGTGGCGAATATTTCTCAATATGGTAATGGGGCGGTGATTGCTCCCGAGGCGCGTCCAGATGACGGGATTCTGGATGTCTGTGTGATCGAGGATGTGACGCTCTGGAGAGGATTGTGGAATACCAGGCGACTTTTTAACGGGACGATTGACCAGATGCCGGGGGTCAGGATGTTTCGGAGTAAGCGGGTGAAGATCAGGCGTGAGAGGCCGGGGTGGTTGCAGGTGGATGGGGAGGCCAGGGCGGGTGAGGAGGTGGTTGAGGTTGAGGTGGTGCCTGGGGCGATTTCTATGGTGATGCCTGAGCGTTCGGGTGATAAAAAAGCAGACTGACAGTTCTCGTTTAAACCTCGAAGATTTAATTCAGTTTCAGAACCAACGCTTCCTGTTTTCGATGACCATCCAATTCTTTGCTTTCGTGCCCCGACGGCTACTTCCGAATTCTCGTGTGATACTGGGTCCTGCTCAGTATTGAATCGGGATGGGGATCGCAGCCCTCACTCCGTGACTTCGAGCCTGTCGAGAAGCCCGGATCACCAGAACACATCACCTTGCCCCGACGATCACACCCGTGTCGCGAGGTTACGCTACCCAACCTCCATATACACATAAGAAGCAAACTCAGGATACTTCTGACCCAGAATATTCAATCCCTGATGCACCTCCATTGGCACATCGTTGAGCATTGACGTAGGCAGGGGTTTCATATAGAACGGCTGCTCGTGGACGACCTCTAGCCCTGCGTCCGATACGTGTGACCGAAGTTCCTCCAGGGTGTAAACCCTGTAATGTCCCAGGCGGATATCCGAATCGGAAAGCTCCTCGACATTCGAGATCATGCCCATTGCTTCGCCAAGCAGGCGGTGAATCGAGTGGGCGAGGTTGACCGTGATGTGCAGGCGACCGCCGGTGCGAAGACTCGGAGCGATCCCTTTGAGAACACTCACTGGGTCCTTCAGGTGTTCCAGGATGCCCAGGAGTACGATATGGTCGAACGCGCTCTTTTCGAGTTCGGCCTCTTCGATGGTCGAGGCCGTGACCTGTACGTGGTTGAGTCCGCTTTCTTCAAGTCGATCGAGGACCTGAGTACAGGTTTCCGAATCTGCATCTATACAGGTGAGGTGGTCGAACCGTCTGGCGAGCATCAGGGTAACATCTCCTGCTCCGAGCCCGATCTCGAGGATGTCAGGCTGGGTTTCGCCCGACAGTTCTCCGAGGCGATCGTGGAGCATCTGCACACGCAGCGCGACTTCCGGAATTCCTTTTAGCTGAGTATAATCGAAGGTGGATCGTTCAGTTTCCATCGTTTTCCATTCTGACGGTGCAGCGTCCGACAAGTCCTGAGGTGAGGGCGTCGATGCCGTCGTTGATTTGATCGAGCGTCACAGATTTGGTGATGAGGTCTCTCAGGTGAAGCTGGCCATTCTGGTCGAGATCCATATAGCCCGGAATATCACGGTCGGGCACGATCCCGCCGCCAAAGGATCCAAGAAAGGATCTGCGGCAATGGATATCGAAGGCCTTTACTTTGATTTCCGCGTTTCCAGGTGGAACACCCACGAGGTAGACCGCTCCGGGAATGGCCGTGGATTCTGCGGCCAGTTCGATGACCGGGGGGGACCCCACAGCAACGATGGCGTAGGAAACTCCCTGATCCTGCGTGATGCGGCGAATTTCTTCGGTCGTGTTCACGGCATTGGTGTCAATCGTGTGGGTCGCGCCGAATTTTCTAGCCAGTTCGAGACTTTGGCGATTCCTGTCCACAGCGATGATAGGATTCGCCCTTACGAGGGCAGCACCCTGTATTGCGCTGAGACCGACACCCCCGCATCCGAATACGGCGACTGATTCTCCAGGCCGCACGTTGGCTTCGTTTATGATGACGCCGACGCCGGTAGTGGCTGCGCACCCCAGCAGGCAGGCTGTTTCGAGATTCGCCTTTTTCGAGATGGGGGTTAGCCTGTTTTCGGAGAGGACACCGTATTCGTTGAAGGTCGTGATCCAGCCCGCGTTGATGCGGGTGCCGTTGTTCGTGTAGAATGGGGTTGCGGCGTCGATACCGGTGCCTTTCATCCAGTGCAGGACGACGTGATCACCAGGAGCGACTTTGGTGACGCCCGGTCCAATGTCCTGGACGATGCCGCTTCCTTCGTGTCCCAGCATGTGGGGGAGGAAGGGGTCTTCACCTCTGGTGCCCTGAATTTCTTCCACCTGTTTTCCGCAGATGCCGCTGTAGAGGATGCGTACGAGGACCTGGCCGGCCTGCAACGGGCCTTCAAAGGTGATTTCCTGAAGGGACAGCGGTTCGAGGTTGCGTTCGAGTACGGCCGCTTTGAAGGTGATTGGATACGCGAGCGACGGTGCCATCTACATGGTCCCTCCGTCGATGTTGATGCGGGAGGCTGCCGCAAATGTCACATAGTTCGATCCCATGAAGACTGCGAATGGCGCGATCTCTTCCGCGGTTCCAAGACGCCCGATGGCGTGGTGGTGTCGGAGGAAGTCGTCCATCATTCCGGGGTTTGTTTTCTTGATGTTGTCCCAGTGACCCCCTTCAGCGATGATGGAGCCTGGCAGGAGTGCAGATACGATGACATTGTCAGGCGCCATTGCGCGACCAAGGGTGGTCGAGTAGGCGTTCATGTAGGCTTTTGCCGCGCCGTAGGGTGCTGATCCTCGCAGGGCTTCGGCAGATATCGAAGAGATGTGAATCACTCTGCCCCACTTCTGCTCCTGCATCGCTGGGATCACAAGGGCGTTCATTTCCATTGGGATTCCGACATTGAAGCGGGCTACCCGAAACCAGTCTTCCATAGGAGACAGGGGATCTTTGACCTGCAGGGTGCCGCCCACATTGTGGACGATGATGTCGGTTTTGCCGACTTTTCGGAGAGTTCTTCAACTGCTCGCGTGGGGCCGCCGTCTTCCATCAGGTCCACTGCGGAGTAGGCGTGTCCCGCGGATTCGCCACCCAGTCTTTCGACCAGTTCTTTCAGTTTTTCTTCTCTCCGCGCGATCACAGAGATTTTGCATCCTTCATCTGCGAATGCAATGGCGATCGCTTCACCAATGCCCTGACTCGCCCCCGTAATGGTGACGCGCCTCCCCGAGATCCCTAAGTCCATTTACTTCCTCCCCATCCGGTTTGATCGTGCTGGTGCCACTGGTTTGTCCTGTTTCAGTTTTTTCTGCATACTCGACACGGCCTTCAGGTGCCGGGAAAGCCGACTCCCGGATTCCTTTTCGAGAGGTTTCGGCAACACTTTCTGCGATGACCCTGCAGTCCTTGAGTTCAGGATTTTTCGCAGGTGTTTGGACATATGTTTCTCGGTACGCTTTTCCATAGCTTTTACTCCTGATTTGAAGCAGCGGATTCCCGAGCCACTGCTCCGGATTTTCTTTGCAAACACAACTTGGGGAGATCCAGTGCCGAGTTGCCCGGTTTACACCACCGAAACAATCGGCACTTCCATCATCTCTCTAACATCCGACACGATTTTCCCGGCCGATATCCCGTATTTCTCCATTAGACTGGCCTGAGAACCATACTCGTCCGGAAACACATCTGGAATTCCAATGCGCTTGAATTTTTTGGGTGTGTAGAAGTTGGCCTCGGCAATCACTTCTGCCGCCGCGCTTCCAAGGCCGCCCATCAATGTGTGTTCTTCGACGGTGACGATGGTTCTGGCCATACTCGAAAGGTCAAGGAAGGTTTCGGTGTCGAAAGGCTTGATTGTGGGCATATGGAGGATGCCGCAGTCGATATTCAGATCGCTGAGTTGCTCCGCGGCCTCCTGCGCCGGTCCGAGCGTGACGCCTGTTGTAACCAGTAGGACGTCGCTTCCATCCCGCATATGAAGTCCTTTGCCGATTTCGAAGGGGACCTGGTCGTTGGTGACGATTGGATCGTATCCTTTCGCCAGGCGAATATAAACGGGGCCTTCGTGGTCAACGGTTTGTGGCATCAGGCGGCGCATTTCGTCAGCATCGGCCGGTGCGATGATGGTCACATTCGGAAGCGATCGCATAAGCGCGATGTCTTCGGTTGCGAGGTGCGTGGGTCCCAGGGGCGCATAGACCATGCCTCCACCGTTTCCAATGAGGCGCACGTTGAGGTTGTGCAGGCACAGGTCCACCGCGATCTGCTCGAAGCATCGGCGGGTGAGGAATGTGGCGATGGTGTTGACGTAAGGGATCTTGCCCTCGATCGCCAGTCCGGCCGCCATTCCTATGACGTTCTGTTCGGAGATCCCTTCCATGAAGAAACGATCGGGAATTTCCGTTTTGAATTTATCCAGCGTGCCGACGCCCAGATCGGACCCGATGAAGAAGATCCGCTCGTCCGTCCGCGCAAGTTCGTATACACATTCCAGTGATGTGGCTCTCGTGCTTCAGCTCCCAGTGCAGAGTAGAGGGATGCGAGTTCTTCTTCAGGCAGTTTGCTCTTGTGGTGCCAGCTGAGATCGTTCTCGATATGTGGAATGCCTTTGCCTTTCACGGTGTGGCAGATGACGGCATTCGGCTTTCCGTTCGAGAAGGGGAGTTGGTTGAAGACCTCCGCGAGTTCGGTAATGGAGTGTCCGTCGACTTCCCGGACATCGAAGCCGAAACTTTCCCATTTCGAGGCGAAGGGTTCGAGGCTGAGGACTTCGGAGGTCGATGCGTAGGATTGCATCTTGTTGTAGTCGATGATGACGGTGAGGTTGTCGAGACGATGTTTGCTTGCGCACATCGCCGCTTCCCAGACCGAGCCTTCGTTGCATTCTCCGTCTCCGACGATGACAATGACGCGATGACCCTGTTTTTCGTACCGCGCGTTCAGGGCCATTCCAATTCCAATGGACAGGCCGTGTCCCAATGCGCCTGTGGAGGCTTCCACGCCGGGCACTTTCGGATACTCCGGGTGCCCACCCAGGATGCCGTCCGATTTGCAGAATTTGAGGAATTCGGATTTGCTGAAGAACCCCTTGTCCGCCAGAAGGGCATACAGGGCCATACAGCCGTGGCCTTTGCTCAGGATCAGGCGGTCCCGGTGCTTCCAGCGTGGATCTTCGGGCTGGTACTTCAGGATTTCGTCATACAGGACGCTCAGGATTTCCACAAGCGAGAAGGCGGAGGCGAGGTGTCCGCGACCCCCGTACTCCATCATCGTAACCATATCTCTGCGAAGGGCTTGTGGTCGCTGGTTCAAAAGTTCTTCAATCATGCCGGTTCCAGTTTTGTGTGGATGGAAGGGATTTCAAACAGGGCTTTGACTTCGCCGAGTTTTGTACGCGCTTTTGTAAGTTGTGTGCCCAGTACTTCCTCGAGCGGGACCGAGCCATTGGCATTCCTGCGTCTTTCGAGTGGTCCTGGAAGAAATTCGTTGAGCATGATGAGACACCATTTCAGTCCCAGTACGGGATAGACCAGGCGGACCCGGATTTTCAGGGTTTCATCGTTCTTGAAAATCTTGAACATTTGATCGTGAAACTGTCGGTTGAGTGACGATGCGAGCGGCATGGCAGGATGATGAATGAAGTCGGCGATCATTTTGGCAGGATCGTCCCAGCCAAAATACTCGAAGTCCACGAAGGCCAATGTCTTGTCTTCACGCCGGATGCAATTGTGGAATCCGAAATCAGAGGGGCTCAGCGTTCTGGTGTTCATTTCGAGTTTTGCATTCAGGCTGGTTCCGAGATCCGACAACGTTCGCAGAATCCAGGTTCTCGTTGAGTCGAAAAGCGGGTGCAGCTCATCCTGAAGGAAGGAGCGGGCTTTTCCGTGAAGAAAAGTTGTCTCGGGCATGTCGAGATAGCGGTCCATTCTTCGCTGCAAACTTTCCAGATAATCCAGATAGGAGAAGCAGGCTTCCGAGGCATCGGGAAGTGCAAAGCTGTCCTTGAACTGGATGAGACTGGCCAGATCACCCAGAAAGGAGGTTGCCGAGGTGATGTCGTCTGCCGAGACAGAGTGGGCAGGAATCGATTCGCCACGGATGAATTCGAATATGCCGATGCGTAGATCAGAGTCGGCGTAGAGAGGCTGGGGGATGGATCGGATGCCGTGCTGCCAGAGGAAGGAGAGTCCACCAAACTCGGCACCCAGGCGATCTCTGGGATCGCCGTTGGGATCGGGATAGATCTTTGCGATCAGATGCTCATCATCTCCACAGGTCAGTTTGTAGACCTGGCTGTTGCCGCTGTGGATCTGTTCGGAGGCGAGAATCTCCTTGCCGAATTGAGTTCTGACGATTTTGGCGATCTGTTCCATTAGCCCGGAATCGGTTCGAGGGTGAACAGCATTTCAGTGATGTGGTTCCAGGAAGTCGCGGTGGCAAGACCGTGGACCTGGTGGCCTTCCGGCGAATAGAGGATCGGCGTGACATTGGCCGGAAAGTCTTCGTCAAGCAGGACTTCAACCATATCATCTACGAAGTGCGTGCATCCAAGTGCTTCGATGCGTGACAGTTTGGCTTTTCGAGTGGATTCGAAGAAGATCTGCCTGGGAGACAGCCCGATTTCCGATGGGTTGAAAAAACCCTGGGCGGTCATCCAGTTCAAGGATGCCTGCCGGAGATTCGTATCTGGATCCTGTGCGGCGAATTCTGTTTTGTGACTGACTACGAACACCGGGGTGTTCCCCGATTTGCAGGATATCACGAAGTCTTCGAATCCTGTGTTGAGATTTGCTTCTTTCATTCCCTGGCCATATACACGCGCCTGAATTTTTTGCCAGGTGATCTCTCCTTGGGGGAGCGATCGAATGTGGTCTCTGATTTCTTTTTTGGCCGCTTCCTGCGGGAGGTCGATGCCCGAGTCTTCGGCGTATTTTGCGAACAGGTGATCGTAGCTCACAACTGTGTTGTCGAAGTCAGTGCCGAAGATGATGGGTTGCGTCATTGTGCCTATTTCAGGATAGAGATGATGTGTTTCGCCAGAGGGATCTTGCTGACGGGGACACGATTACCCAGTTCTGTGACCATTTGCGCTCCGGCCACGTTCCCGACGAATCCCGTGAGGTCCCAGGGTGCATCATCCGAAGCGAGCAGCGAGGTGAGCGCGAGGACAGCGTCTCCTGCGCCGACGCGATCCCTGACCTGAGTGGCGAATGCGGGCACATCGAGAAATTCGCCGTCGGTTTGATAGTGGAGACTTCCCCGTTTTCCAAGGGTGACGGTGAAGCGGTCGCAGGCGATCCGCTTGGCGACCTCACCGAAGAGATCTTCGATATCTCCTTCTCGCATCCGTGTTTCCATTCGGATTTCGTGGTCCGCAAGGCAGACGTAATCTGCAAGGGGATAGCGCGAGATGGAGTTGAAGCCCCTGTTACCTGCGTTCGATTGGGTGTTCACCGCAAGGAATTTCGAGTTTTTGCAGAGGCACTTGATCGCGGAGGGGGAGAGCAGTCCGTGGCCGTAGCCTGCGACGATAACAACGTCGTATTCAGGCAGGTTTGTCTGAAGGACGTCTATCAGTTGTGCTTCGTCACCCTCCTGGAGCTGCCGATCTTCCATAACGTAGAGTTCGAACAGCTTGTTCTGGGAATACTGGTCCACAAATCGGCGCTTGTGGATCGTGGGCGCACCGTGGTTTGTGATGAAAGTAGGGGAGATGTTTGAGAGGAGCGACTGGCGAACGAAGTCTTCGCGACGTTCCGTTTCCCCCAGACTGGTGATCAGGCCGACCGAGTCACAGAATCCGGTCAGGTGGTTCGCTATTGCCAGGCTGCCTCCTGCGAACGCTTCGGTAGTGATGTATTGAGAGGCGAGGATCGGGTCCTTTGTGGACTTGCCGATCGAGTTGCAGAGGACGTATTCGTCGATGATGGCTTCTCCGACCACAAGGACCTTCTTGGATCGCAGGTCTTCGAGGCGGTTGATCACGTCATCGGAGGAGTAGCGTGACCTGAAGGACTCGAGCCATTCGTCTGTTTCCGGAGGAAATGAGCTAAAATGCTGGTTCAACAGTTTTGATGAACTGAATACGACGTCATCTGTGTATTCAATGGTCGCGCCTATTTCTTCTGCGACCTGGATTTCGGGAAGCAGGTTGCTGTCGGCGTCCACCTGGCGCTGCCGGTATTCGCCGCCTTTGCAGAAAGTATCGGGCTTCAGAATTCGGATGGTTTCTTCGGCGGAAGGCCAGCGATTGATGCCCACATAGTCCACCACGCCCAGTGCACCGACTGCCTCGGCTCGCAATGTTTCCGGAAAAGCCGGTCTGTGGATTC
Organism: Latescibacteria bacterium UBA2968; assembly: GCA_963694355.1. Taxonomy (GTDB): domain Bacteria; phylum Latescibacterota; class UBA2968; order UBA2968. The sequence goes on from CAVOEZ010000023.1 coordinate 8,845, forward strand.
CTTTGTTAACAAAGCGATCCGGCGTGAGGGTGACCACGAGGATGTCCCCGAAGCTCCTTGCCTGCTCGAAGTGACGAATGTGACCTATATGAACGAGGTCGAAGACGCCGTGGCACATGACGACGCGCTTACCCTCGGATTTGAGCCGGGAGATCTCTTCTGCGAGCTCTTCGAGGTTGAGGATGTTGCCTGGTCTTGCTTCCATTGGGATACCCTTTGGAGTAGACGATAGGATTTGTTCGTACAGGGATGGTCGAACCTTGGGACTTTTGCTGCGGGTGGGATGGCAAGAGCAGGTTAACGCTCTCCCTATACCTATCGACACATTTTGACAACCGATTAGCTGTTTTTTTTGGGGTTGGGGTATCCACATAGAAGGCAATTTGTATGCCGACTGACTCTGAAGTCCTCCGCTGAGAAGAGAGTTCTGGTATATTTCGGCGTAAATCGTTAAATATCATTTGATTGTGAAATGCTATCCGGATCGGAAAAACAAGGGATGCTTCTGAATCTGCAGGAGAAAAACAACCTGGCGAGGAAAAATGTTCCGATCTTTGGGTGAAGCAAATCCTGCCAGAATCGTGCGAGGGGCTCGCATCCTGGCTTATGTTTCCGAAACATCATTAATATAAGACAAATTGAATCATTTGGGGTCTATTCCATGTCTAAAGTGCTGATTTTACTGAGTATTTTTTCAAGTCCGTAGATTCCGCTTGAATAATTCCAGACAAAAGAGATGTCCCCTGTTTGAGATGAGAAAACTCATTTGACTGCAAATGCTGATCGGAATTATCTTATTGCGTCTCCAAGCCCCGTGTGACTAGAAAGTTTGTGAGGTTCACCGTCCGTCATCCTGACCGAAGGGAAGGATCTCCAAGCCCTGGGTGATCAGGTAGTCGATGAGGTTGCACTTATTCTGAGTCCCTTCAACAGTACATGAAATTGATCAACCGGTTCCAATAATTCATAGCGGGAAGGCATGGAGACAGACGTGACTGAGAACAAAACACAACCTACTTCGGCGTCCGTCGATGAATTCATTGAAGGGAATGAGAACACACGCCGTCGAGCTGATGCGGTTGTGGCCTTGGAAATGTACAAGGCTGTGACCGATCTTCCGCCTGTTATGTGGGGACCGTCTATCATCGGTTTCGGAACGCACCACTACGTATACGACAGCGGGCGCGAGGGTATTGTGCCGGCGGCTGGTTTTTCTCCACGAAAAGCAAATATGACTTTTTATGTCGGTGACGAATTCGAAGGCGCAGAAGCGCTCTACGCAAGATTGGGCAAGCACAAGAAATCGGCTGCCTGTCTCTACATCAACAAACTATCCAGAAGAATCAGGCAGGTATTCATCGAAAAGGGTGTTTGGAGGATCGCTTACGCCCCCTACGGTGAAAACCCGCTCAACGTGACCCCGAACGGGACCACCCGCGAAACCTATCTGGAAATAGGTAGAAAAGCCAGAAGCCAAACCCACCCCGCCTTTCTGAATAGTCTGAAAGAAACCTTCGGGCATTTGCCGCCCGAATCATTTATCCATGATCTCGCATTGCCCACGCAGGTCGTCGTCAAGAACTCAGACATCCTGTATCTGCATGGGTATCTGCTCTATGGCGCACTCAGGCGGTATCTTGACGAGCATCCTGAAATCGTGGCACCGAACATCCTGGAAACCGGGACCGCCAGAGGATTTGGGACCGTGTGCATGGCCAAAGCTCTGGCAGATTCGGAAAGCGCCGGCAAAATCACCTCCATAGACATTTTGCCAAGTCAGGAAGCCATCTACTGGAATTGCATCCGTGATCTCGAAGGCAAATCCACCCGGTTCGAACTGCTTGACCATTGGAAAGAGCTGGTCGAGAACCACATCATCTTTCTCCAGGGCCATACGCAGATCGTCCTCCGCCAGTTGGGTATGTCCAGGATACACTTCGCGTTTCTCGACGGAGGTCATGACTACGAAACGCTGCGCATGGAATTGGCATACGTCTCCGCTCGACAACGTCCGGGAGACATCGTCATTTGTGACGACTATGATGAGAGCCAGTTTCCCGGCGTAATTCAGGCCGTCGAAGAAGCCGTATCCTCGGGCCTCTACAAAGGCAGGCTCTTCCAGAGTCACGGCAATCGCGGATACATGTATTGCACCAGACAAGAGTCCACTTGAATGCCTGAACCGAAAAAGGACATTGTGGTCGTATCGGGGCTTCCCCGCTCGGGCACTTCGATGATGATGCAGATGCTCGAATCGGGCGGTCTCGAAATCCTTACGGACAGGATCCGGAAACCGGATGAGGACAACCTTCGGGGATACTATGAACTCGAAAAGGTCAAGCAGCTGAAAGAGGATGCAGCCTGGGTATCCGGAGCATCCGGCAAGGTGATCAAAGTCATCTCACAACTCCTGCAGCACCTTCCCAGCGCCCACACCTACCGAACGCTGTTCCTGCAGCGAGGCCTGCACGAAGTCCTTGCCTCCCAGCGCCAGATGCTGATCAGGCGGGGTGTTGACCCGTCCACTCAGGTCGATGACGAGCAACTTGCGCCCATATTCGAAAGACACCTGCAGGACGTCTACTCTTGGTTAGCCGACCAACCGAATTTCAACACCCTCTACCTCCCCCATCGAGAAATCCTTTCCAATCCGGAAGCCGAATCTGCAAGGATAAACGAATTCCTGAGTGGCTCGCTGGATGAGGCAAAGATGGCCGCAGCCATTGACAGATCCCTTCACCGACAGAAACTGTGATCCAATGATCGACCTCCGAACCGTAGAGAACGACCGACTCGTCTACTATCGCGAAAGCGCTGACAACCCGGAGTTCTGGACCGCTCATTGGGAGGGCATCGACGTTGCCGGAATTCTCAGCGTAGCCCGGGAACAATATCTCGGCGATTACAAACAGGTCTTTCTCCGAGACTTGCCAAGGGATGAGCCGATACTGGAGGCGGGATGCGGATACGGCAGATACGTATTGGCGCTCCAGGCGCGGGGATATGACGTCACCGGTGTGGAATTCAGCCCGGAAACGGTGGAAAGAGCACTGCGTGCCGCACCCGACCGAATCGATAGTTGAGACCCAGGGTGATGATGTCGCTGCCTACCATCCGGAAGAATTTAAGGAAGTCACCGTGCAGTTCGTCCGATCCGCCCCGCATGCGGGAACCGACCACCAGATCTGCGTGGCCGTCCTTGATGGGCTGGACCATCCCGGGAATATCGTCGGGACTGTGAGAGCCATCTGCATCGATGAACACGATGATGTCGCCGGTTGCGTGCGCGATCCCCACTCGAATGGCGTCCCCTTTGCCTACGCCGTTATCGGTTACAACGTGTGCACCGTGCGCGCGCGCGATCTCTGTTGTTCCGTCCTCTGAATGTCCATCGACCACCAGGATTTGGTCCGCGTAGAGTTTCGAGCCAAGGATAATGGGTTCGATACTCGGTGCTTCATTTCGGGCAGGAATGACGACCGTGACCGTCATTGACGGGGTGCCGTGGCCATTCGAACCATTGGCGGGTACGATTGCCTCCGGTATTCTGGAGCGAACTGTATCTGAAAAATTGTTCATGGTGACTCCTTGAGCCCATTCAGGACTGCGTGCGTGGAGGAGAGCGAGTGATTGTTCTGTTTCCTGAGGTCGTAGATCTCTATGGAACGGGATTGCGGGTATTTCGCGGCAAGCGTCTGTAGTGCTTCCTCTGTCCCGCTGCCTCCAGCCTCATAATATTTGTGCGGCAGTGCGGCTGCGGTGTTGGCTATGCGAATGATTGGATCGGATGCGCTTCGAAGCTTATCGTAGTCGTCCAGACCTGTGTCGTCCTTTACGATTAGTGCACGATAGTAACTTTTTACATCGATGAGCTCGAAGTCTCCTTCGTTGATTACCTTGGGATAGAACCGGATTCGCTTCCGAAGATCAGGTGAGGCCTTGTCGTAGGCCTCGGACAGGTAGAAGTACCACAACGGCCAGGCGCTCAAGGGTCGCGCTGCGAGTGTGCCACCGTGCTGATCCATGTATGCCGTGAGTTGTGTCGTCGCCTCCCGGTAGCTGGTTCTGGCCTTCAATAGCTCCGTAGAACGCAGACTGCTGGAGATAACGATGATCAGACACAGACCCGCAAAGGCAGGGACCAGAGGCCTCGCCGCTTTCCGCTCGATTCTGCTGATGAGCCAGTGTCCGCCCAATCCCACGAGAAGCGCGAGAGCAGGAGCCAACAGGGCGATATTCCGGAGCATGTGATAGTGGTTGGCCACCGAGAGTATGGATGGCGGAACGAGGGCTACAAAAACCAGACCTGGAACCAGAAATTCCTCGACGCCTGGTCGTCTGAGTCTTGAGACAGTGACACACAGTCCGATGATCGCAAGGATCAGGACCGCTCCGCCTTCGATCTGAAACAGGCGGGAAGTCCAGAATGGTACCTGGTCCGTGGACAGTTGAAGCGCTTCGGCCAGAGGTTTTCTGTGGGCAAATTGGCCCAGATACGTTGGGTAGTCAGGAGGGAACACGCGGAGCCACTTGAAGAACTGTCCGGTGGCTTCGATCACTGCAGCAGGCGCCGCCATTGCAGATCCAAGGATGCCGAGTCTTTTTATTCGTCCTGCCAGTGTTGGAAATTCATCTCGAGCGAGCGCTATCGCTATTGTTTCGAGGAGCATGAAGGTGACCGGCACGTAAGCGAGGTTGAAGTGGCAAGTGAATGCCCAACCTATGGCAATACCGGGCGCAATCAGGGAATAGGGATTTCGGTTTTTCGTGCTGTGAATTCGATGCCAGAGGTATGCGCCAAGCGTGACGAGGAAGATCCCGTTGGCCTGGGAGTAAACAGATCTGCTGTAGAGGATGTGGAACGGAGAGACGGCGAGGAATAGTGCAGCAAGGACGCCTGCACGCAGACCGAACAGGTTTCTGCCAATCTGGAATACGAGGAACACGGTGAGAACGCCCGATATCACAGACATGAGCAGTCCCGCGTAGTCATACGGTCCAAACAGGATCAATCCGAGAAAGAGAAACGCAGTATGTCCCGGTTTGATGGAGGTGAGAGGAACCGTGCCGCGCATCTTTATGAATGTCTTCAGACCCAGTGCCGCGTCCGGTTCATCCAGGATGCCGATTTTGGCAAGTGCGAACTTACCCGTGTTGTACAAGGTTTTGGCTTCCAGGAGATACCAGGCCTCATCGTAGTCGAAGAGACCGCGCTCGGTGATGCCATAGCTCCTGATTCCTGCGGCCAGCAGGAGAATCATTAATGCCACGAGTTTGATGTAGTTTTTGTCTGTCATTTCACGTTCAGAGAAAGAATGTGTTGATGCTGCGGCTGAGG
>CAVOEZ010000024.1:0-14178 GCA_963694355.1 Latescibacteria bacterium UBA2968
ACCCATATTTGCATTCGAAAGTGATACAGAAGAGACTACCCGGTTAATCCAGTTCCACCTGTATACACTCCCCCAGAGGTGGTCATTATGGTCAGGCACGAACCTGTACGGAGAGGGAAGATCATTGGAAACATTTTGATCGGTGTGATCATCGTGGGTATGGCGCTTCTTGCCTATTGGACCCTGCGAGAGTCAGAGCCGGACAGCAGATACAAGAATATACAGAAGCTCAGAGGTGGTCAGGTTACTGTAGTATCAGTTAGTCGATCCGTGTGAGCACGCTATAGTTTCAAATGCGAGGGAATCAGAAAGATCTACCGATGCCCGGTTCAGGAACCGTACGAAGTGTACGGTTCTTTTTTTAGCCTGATGAAAGAGCTGAACCAATAGGCAAAATATGGAGATACGCGGTGTCGTTCCGATGAGACCTCGCGAGCCAGTTTGCCTACGACGCTGCAGAAATCACTCGATATTGCGAGGTATATATGTTCTCCAAAGGAATCACGTTCAAGTTGAAGCCGGGGAATTATCCGGAATACAAGAAGGCGCACGATGAGCTCTGGCCCGGGATGGTCGAGGCGATGGCAGCCAACAAGGTGAATATGGTGATTTACTATTATGAAGATCGCCTTTTCCTGTATATGACGGCGCCGACAGAGGAGCACTTCCTGCGCAGTCACCGGGGCGAGGTAGCCGACCGCTGGGCGGAGTATATGGCCACATTGATGGTGACGGACGACGAAGGGAAGTCTGTGGTGGAGGATCTGGAGGAGGCGTTCGCTTTCGGAGAATTCAAATTCTCTGAGTAACGCTCATTCTTTGATGCGGGGATAGTGAAAGGATTCAGAATGTTTTCTATAGGAATGACATTCAAGCTGAAGCCGGGATGCTACACAGGCTACAAGAAGGCGCACGACGAATTGTGGCCTGAAGTCGTGAAGACGATGTCGGAAAACAAGATCAATATGGTGATCTATCACTATGAAGAACGCCTGTTCCTGTACGCCACGGCGCCATCGAAGGCACACTATGAACGAAATTACAACAACGAGGCCGCGGATCGCTGGGCGGAATATATGACGAGATACATCGAGACGGACGACGAGGGAAACTTGATCTTTGTGGAGCTGGAGGAAGCGTTTTCCTTCGGCGAGTTCAAGACTTGAGATATTCGTTTTCTCATTCACGTTTCGCCTGCTTCCTGTTTTCGAACTCGCTCGACAGCCGGAATTGCCACCCTATCTTGAAGAACATCCACCAACGAATAATGGCCCTGGTCCGTCGAACTGCATTCAGTTGCTTACAGATACTACAGATTATCTGTAAGAAGGGATAAGGCAATGCCGCGAATCGCATTCTGCACATTTGTGATCTTTCGCGAACGGAAAGGCCACGAGCAAGTCCAGGGATTCTTTGATAGAACCCGTGATGTTATGGCGTCGGCTGCCAATTCCAAAGGTTTTGTAGAAACTCTGTTGGCTGGGTCTGGAGATGCGCCGGCCATAGCTGGTGTAGAATCGGAAGTCTGGCCTCAGTTTACTCCCGATTACCTGGATGGCGAAAAGCAAGTGTCACAAGCTGTAACGCTCTCGTTGTGGACAGATTTAGAATCCGTCTTTGCCTTTGCCTATCGCGGTGTGCACGGTGAGGCTTTTCGAAAGCGCAGAGATTGGATTCTGAAACCAGATTATCCAACTTATGTTGCCTGGTGGGTAGAAGATGATCATATACCTACGCGAGAAGAAGCCTTTCAACGTCTTGAGCATATCCATAATCGTGGTTCAAGTCCCTACGCTTACAACTTCAAGCAACCTTTCGACGAACAAGATCAACCAGTGAAGTTAGACCGCCTGATCATCGAAGAGCGGATAGCGAGTAATGAAACGCATCAAACCGAGGATTAGTAGATAGTCAACTACGGCTAACGCGTCCGTGCTCGGATCAGCCCTGACTAACCATCGAAATCACAGTCTTCGGATTGGCAGATTCTGACTAATCCTATGAGTGAGCTGCATACCGCCGGCACAATCTGGTTGCAGCGACCGCCGGGCAAGAGTACTTTCGGTGAATCCGTTGAACACAGTCCAGAGGCCCGAGCACGTTGCCGGTTCTAGGCAGTGTCCAGGCGAGAACGGCTTTCAAAATTCGACAAAACAGGGAGAGGTTATGAGAAAGGCGAATTCGGAACTGATGGGCGGAGGATTTCGGCATCACGGTGTCGCGACTCCCGTGAGCAATCACCGGGGAACAGTGGCGACGGTGGATGGAGAAGGCCGAAATGTGGTCCTCGTCTGGCTGTTCGATCACAGAGGGGGTTACGCGATTCTGGTGATCGACGCGGAGACAGGTGATTCGCAGGAAATTCCGATGCCGTTTCCTCCTGGTGGTGACTGCCCCTATGCCTCCGTGCTTTCTTCCCGCAACCGATTCTACACCCATTTCAACAGCCATTTCTGTGAGTTCGATCCTGCCAAACGTGAGTTCACCTTTTTCAGCAAGACCGCCAAACAGATGACGATGAGTATGACTGAGGCTGATGATGGTCGTATCTGGTCTCCGACCTATCCCGACAGCGGGATTGTGTCCTATGATCCGGAATCCGGCACGTTTCGCGATTACGGGCATCTCTATGAACAAAATTGGAGACAGTATCCTCGTTCTGTGGCGACGGACGATACCGGTTGGGTGTATTTTGCAGTGGGGAGCACTTCCGGTCAGGTGATTTCTCTGGATCCCGAGAGTGGGGAGAGCCGTCCGGTGTTCGCAGAAGAGGAGCGTGTGCAGGGGAGCGGCTCGGTGTACCGAGATATGAATGGGAAGGTGTATGGCACTGCCCACTCGGGAGACGATGATCGCTGGGTAGAGTTGTATCGGGGTGAGCGAAAAGATGTCGGTCGGCTCGACGACAAGAGTCCCAAGCCTGAAATCGCAGACAGCCAGGGGCTTTTCCATCAGGATTTCCCCGATGGTAAACGGCTGGAAAGCTGCGACCTGGTTGAACGCGAGATGGTGGTTTCCGATCCTGAAACCGGAAGCGAGTCCAGGGTGTCCTTCGACTATTCCAGCGAGGGCGCTCACCTGATGGGTCTTGCTGTTGCGCCAGATGATACGATTTGCGGTGGGACCGCTTTTCCGATGCGATTCTTCAGCTATGATCCACGGAAAGATGAGTGGATGAATCGGGAAGCCTATGGGCAGTGTAATACAGTCGTGCGCCAGGGTGATCGCTTTTTTGTGGGTGGATACGGGGGTGGGTTCCTTCTGGAGTGGGACCCGGCCAGGGAGTGGGTCCGTACCGAGAAGGATAAGGCAGATTGCAATCCGAAATTCCATACGGATGTGACACCGGCTATTCACCGACCCCACGATTTGCTTGCGCACCCGGATGGGAAGACGATCGTTCTTGCCGGTACTCCGGGATATGGCTATACCGGTGGGGGAATGCTGTTCTGGGATCGGGAGACCGAGTCGCAGACCCTGGTGGAGCACACGGAGATTTTGCCGGAGCATTCGACGATGAGCCTTGTGGCACTCGCTAACGGCAAGCTGTTGGGTGGTTCAACGACAGGCGCGGGTACCGGCGGTGAGCAGAAGGCCGACCAGGCTGAGCTTTATGTGATGGATATGGCGACGAAAGATATCGAGTGGCACGAAGCGCTTTTTCCCGGGGCACAGGCCTATACCGATATGTGCAATGCCCCTGGCGGAGAAGTATTCGGGATTGTGGATCGCAAACGATTCTTCGTTTTCGATCCTGACAATCGGAGGATCGTTCACGAAGAAGACACGGAGTCCAGGTTTGGGCCTTCGACGAGCCAGCAGGGAACACGCGCATTTGTGAAGGCGCCCGATGGTGCGATCTATCTCTTGTTTGTAAAGGGGATCGCCCGGGTGGATCCGGAGTCGTATGAGATCGAGATGATTGCCGAATCTCCGGTGCCGATTCAGGCAGGTGGGGATTACCTGGCTGGCCGAATCTATTACTCCAGCGAATCACACGTGTACAGCTACGAGGTACCGACGTCGTAATGAAAGATGGAATTGTTATGAAGAAGGGTGGCGGCGATGAGATCTGAAAAAGACCGGGTCTGGACTGGAAATTCGTTTTCGAAGTTTACTTACCGGGACCGCGGGAGCTGGAAGAAGACGCTTCACGATAAGGCGGTTTATTTCGAGCGGCACACCGAGGAGCGTCACAATATTCTGGGATCGTTCCCTTCCTCGGTGCGTCTGCTGCCTCCGAAGCACTACGCCGGTTCGCAAGAGGGGGCCTGGCAGCAGATTATCGAGACGGGAGAGCTCCCCGCGGGGTGGACGTTCGATCACGGGACGACCGGGGCATCGAATATCGCTCACACGAGTTCGTGGACGGGTTGTCTGCTGACGTCACAGGCGTTTCGCGTGGCTTTCTTGCGTGACACGGTTGGTGAAGACAGCGAGACTTGCAAGATCGCTCGCGCCAGGGCGACAGAGGTGATTCACTCACTGCGAATTCTGACGCTGGTGACGGGCAAGCCCGGATATCTCGCGCGAGGCGTCGCCTTTGGACACGGGATCTCGTATGAAGAGCGCGAGGGGGTCGGCACACGCGATCTGTGGGCGCAGGGCGTTGGTGAGTACGCTCATCTGAGATATCGGGGAGGACCCAGCCATCACAACTACAATCAGGTGTTGAGAGGTCTCGGGATCTATTATGTCGTGGCAGCGGATGATGCGCAGAAGGAGCAGGTGCGAGAAATCGTTGCGGATATGTCAGAGTGGGCTCACCTGAAGCACGATATGACGGTGAGACATCTGGACGAGGACAGGATCAGCACCGAGTTGATCGGTGGTTGGCGTGAGACGGCCGGTACGGACAAACCGTCGGGTAGTTCGCTGATGGCGATCGCAGGATTGAAAGTGGCAAGTCATATTACCGGCAATGTGAAGGTGACAGAACTGCACGATGAATGGGTAGAGCGGCTTGGATTTCGAGATCCAGCGCGGAACCAGGAGCATATTATGGGTCCGGCGCGCGGAAATTATGACGATAGCGATCACCTGATGGGGAATCTCTATTTTCTTCACCAGGTCGAGGAAGACGAAGCGCTTCGATCCTACTATAGAAAATGTGTTAAGGATTCCCAGGAGGCACATAAGTCTGAGCGGATGGCCTGGCTCAATTTCGTCTATGGCGCTGTTCTGGGTGAAGATTTTGGTGACCTGGAGGGGTCGATATGGAATCTCCAGACGCATCCGACCTGCCGGATTCTTCAGCCGCAAATGAACAGTCTACGGAAGGATCTTGAGTTTTATCACAGAGATGGGGTCAAGGAGGCGCTTCATCCGATTCCGGTGAATGAACGATCGTCTGACAATGAGTACGAGTGGAAGGGGAGCCCATACCGCCTCGATGGCTGGCTTTCGCGGACGGTTTCGCTGCTGGAGGTGTCTCCGCACGATTCCTTTGTCCAAATTTCTGCAGACGCTGCCGGGAAGGCCTACTGGAGCAACACACAGGGTGAGACCTGGCACGGTATTGAAGGGCTGTCGGGCGTGAGAGATATCCTGTTCTCGCCGGAATACCCCTGGATCGTGTTCGCCGCGACCGATGAGGGAATCTCGCGGACACTGGACGGCGGTGTGCGCTGGACATCCGTGTTCGGCGAACCGATACACAGTCTGACGCTCAGTGGAGACAATCCTCACGTGATTTACGGGGTTGGGACTGCAGGCGTCTACCGCAGCGAGGATCTGGGTGAGCGGGATATGGGCACGGTGTGGCGAAGTGTGAGTGGCGAAGCTCCGGCGGGATCGGTGTTCGCCGTGGATGCAGGCGGGGAAATGGCCACGGTCTACGCGTTGACGAGGCGAGGCGTTTTCAAACTGAATGAAGGTGATGTCTCCTGGACAGCCATTCCCCAGACCGGTCGGCGGCGCGGTTTCGGGACTGTCGATCCCATAGGCGGCGATCCACTTTGGATAAGAGCGGATCAGCGAGCCCCGGGGAGATTGTTTCGGGCCGTTCAGACGGAGCGGGGCCCACTGGTGAGTGTGAGTGAAGACCACGGCGAGAACTGGTGTCCTGTAGTTCGGGAGTTGAAGGCGCTCGCTGACTGGTCCGTGGGCGCCCCGAATTCAAATCTGCTGCGAGAGGAGTTGGCGAGGCTGATGGATGTGATGAAGGCGTTTCCGCTCAGCGATCTCCGGGTTCAGGCGGACGATTCGGACACGTGGTTCGGCTTGGTGGGCGACCGGATAGCCGTGACGAGAGATGCGGGTGAGCACTGGGAGGTGACACAGACCGGGCTGGATATTCCCCAGGTGCACGCGATTTGGGCGCCGAGACACGCGTCTATGGCGATGGCTGGAACACCGGCCGGGATGTATGTGAGCGGCGACAAGGGCGAGAGCTGGACGGATACCTCACTGATTCTGCAGGAGGACGGTGCGATTCGGGCTGAAATTGGGGGGATCGGGTATTTGACCGCGTACTGGATGGGGCGTTACCACGGATTTATCAGTGAAGCGGAAGCCAACAGAGACTGGTGGGTTGAGTAATTCAAAGTGGAGGGGCAATTGCGAATCATTTTCCCGGCAGTGTTGTTGGTTACATTTGTCCTGGCTTGCGGAAATAAAGAGTCGAGCCGAACACCCGGCAGGATCAGCGATCAGGCGCTGGTGATCGATGTCAGGACGGATGCCGAGTTCAAGAGCGGCCATATCAAGCGGGCGATCAATATTCCCTTTGACGAGATCGGTTCCCGGATCAACAGTGTCACCACCGAAAAGAATCGAGAGATCGTGTTGTACTGCCGAAGTGGAAGAAGGTCGGGAATTGCGCTGAAGACTTTAAAAGAAATAGGATACACCCGGCTGCAAAACGCAGGGGGATATGAACAATTCAGGAAGAGACTTGGTGAGTAAATGGGTTCGCCAGACACTGTTTGGTCAGGGGCGAGCTGAAACCTTCCGATTGTTTAGCTGTGATCGGTCCACTAGGAGTCGAATTAACCCACAAAAAGGCCTGGATATATGAGTGCTGAGTCAAAGATTTTTCCAACACATCGAAGTGACACATCCGGTGAAGGCTTAAGGAGCGGGTTCGAGAGTCTGGATTCCCGATTCGACGAGCTGCTGCCAGAAAATCCTACGCTCATACATCACTGGCGAGGAGCAGAGTGGGCTGAAGGAACTGTATATCTGCCGCGTCAGAACGTGGTGTTGTTTTCCGATATCCCGAACGACCGGATGATCCAGTTCGATCCGGCGACCGGGGAGACGACCGTGTTCCGCGAGCCTGCGAATTTCACGAATGGCCACTATGTGGATCTGGAAGGCCGGCTGGTCAGTGCGCAGCATTTGACACACGGGATTACGAGGACCGAGCACGACGGGACGGTTCAGATGCTTGTGGATCGGTATGAAGGTAAGCGGCTGAATTCGCCAAATGATCTGGTGGTGAAATCCGATGGCAGCATTTGGTTCACCGATCCTCCCTATGGGATTCTGTCTGATCGCGAGGGACAGAAGCGCGATTCGGAAGTGGGAGGAAATCACGTGTTCCGGTTCGATCCTGATTCGGGAGATCTGGCGATTGTGGTCGATAGTATGGACCGTCCCAATGGGATCGCTTTTTCACCTGATGAATCGATTCTTTATGTAGCTGATACGGGTGAGCCGAAGAATGTCCTGGCGTTCGATGTGGCATCGGATGGCCGATCGCTGAGCAATGAAAGGGAGTTCATTGTGGTCAGGCCGGGCGCTTCCGACGGGTTTCGATGCGACGTGCAGGGCAATATTTGGACGAGCGCCGGGGACGGGGTTCACTGCTATACGCCGGATGGGAATCTGATTGGAAAAATTCTCGTTCCGGAACAGGCCGTGGCGAACTGCTGTTTTGGTGGCGAGGCGTTCACGACGTTATATATTGCTGGTGATACCTCGTTGTATTCTGCAGAACTTGCTGTGGTGGGTGCGAGACCGGTAGCCAAAGTTTGAAGAAGGATGACGCAACACCTGTTGCAGACCGCCAAAGCTTTACAGTGACAAAACTTCTTCGATAAATCGTAGTTCGAGCTGGTTATTGTGGGACTTTTTTGGGAGGCGATGAAATGCACAAGCAAGTGAAGGGACCTGATTGGGTTCTCGAAAATAAAGAGGCTGCGTGGCAAGCTCGCGATTCCCAGGGTGAGATGGTGCACGATGGGCATATGTGGATTTTCGGAGGTTGGTTCACGCCGAAGACACCGAATCCTCGAGACGTGTGGAAGTCCAGCGACGGGGTTAACTGGGAGTGTGTGGTCGAAGAGGCAGAGTGGACTCACGGAGATCTCCCGGCGACGATGCCTTTCAATGGAAAACTCTGGCTGATGGGGGGACGGAAACTCCCTGGTGCTGAGAATACGAACACCGTGTGGTCTTCGCCCGATGGCGCTAAGTGGACTCTGGAGACGGATGATCCAGGTTGGTGCGCAAGGGTCTCGCCGTCCTTTGTGGTGTTCAAGGATCGTATGTGGATTATGGGGGGCACGGAGAATTTCTATCAGGATGATGAGACGACGATGAAGAACGATGTCTGGTCGTCTGCGGATGGCAAGGAGTGGCGATGCGAGGTGGAGAACGCACCCTGGTCCAAACGCACCCACGCCTTCGCCGTTGTGTTTGATAACAAGATCTGGATTATGGGCGGTGGCGCCTGGCAGCCGGAGACCATTCCCCTGAATGATGTGTGGTGTTCCGAGGACGGGGTGAATTGGACGGAAGTGACTTCCGAAGCGCCCTGGACGAAGCGTATGTGGTTTTCTGTAGTGGTTCACCGGGATCATATGTGGCTTCTGGGCGGTTGGAACCGCGATGATGGAAACTTCGGCGATGTCTGGTTTTCGAAGGATGGCAAGGACTGGACGGAGATGACCCACGATGTGGTCTGGAAGACGCGTCACGAACATTCCGCCTTTACCTTCAAGGACAAGATCTGGCTGGCCGGCGGTCACGCAGAGCCTTTGAACAGCGAGGTCTGGAGTCTGGATATTCCGGAGGGCTTCCTCACAGCTTAAGCGATCTCACGGGTAGAGATGTGCGCGTTTGACGGATTGTGAGGAGTTGTGCTATGGGATTGATGGCCGGAGCTGCAAAGGTGAATGTTACGCCGACCTCGCCGTGCCACCTGGCGGGATACGGAGGGCGTGATCACGCACACGAAGGGGTTCACGATCCAATTTTCGTTCGTGCACTTTATGTGCAAGGTGATGACGGCGAAGCCCTGATCCTTTCGGGCGATATCCTCTGGTATCACGAGGCCTTTCTGCCGCGATTGCTGGATGAACTGGAGAAGCAGGTGGGTGTTCCCCGAGGAAACATTTTTTCGTTCGGGACGCACACGCATTCTGCTCCGGCGATGGCTGGCGAACGTGCAAATCGGCAGTGGGTGTCTACGCTCGAGGCGTCGGTTCTGTCTGCCGCCGCCCTGGCGAAGATGCGCAGCGAGGATGTTGTGCTGACGGAAGGGAGAGGCTCCTGCGGAATCGGGATCAATCGGAGAGAGCAGCTCGAAGATGGAAAGATTATCCTGGGGAAGAATCCGGATGGGCCCATCGACAGGGAACTGATTCTGCTAGGCATTGATACGCCGGGTGGAAAACCTGTTGCGCGATTGTGCAATTTCGCCTGCCACGGTGTGGTGTTGAGTGGGCGGAATTATTTGATCTCTGGAGATTGGCCGGGACACGCTGCTGCCATTCTGGAAGAGAAACTGGACTGCCCATTCCTTTTCCTTAACGGTGGCGCAGCCAATGTGAATCCGGTGATCGGTCCACAAGAATCTTTTGAGCCCGTGGCAGCTCACGCAGCCGAGTTCGTGGCATCGGTTGAGGAAGCAGCAAAATCAGTCAAGACGGTAGATGGTGACGCATTGGTTCGCGGGGTGTCCAGGGAGCTGGCGTTGCCCAGAAAGCTCCGCGATGTGGAAGCAGGGATGGGGAAGACACGAGCGATATCGATTCAGGGTCTACGTGCAGGGGCGCTTCATCTGGTGGGCTTTCCAGGTGAGGTGTTCAGCGAGACTACGATGGCTGTGAAGGCTGCGTCGCCCCACACCTTTACGATGGTCGGTTCCTACGCGTGTGGCGGCAGCAGCGGGTATGTTCCTGTTGATGAAGCCTACGAGACGGGAGGATATGAGGTAAACGTATCCCCCTACGCGGAAGGTGCAGAAGGGGTTCTTCGTCAGGGGTTTCTGGATTTGCTTTCGGATCTCGCTTGACGAACCTGGAATCGGGTAGAACACAGTTTATGACCTGGACGGACTTAAGTTGAGGATGAGGAGATGACGAAATCGGAAGTGTTGAAGCTTTTGAAAGAGCACCAGAATGAGCGAGGTGTCGCTTACTGGCAGAAACTTGGGCCTGAGGCAAACGGCCTAAAGAGTTTCGGTATTGGACTGACACGGCTGAGGAAGCTAGCCAAAGGGGTCGGAAGGGATCACAAGCTCGCCCAGCAGTTGTGGAAGAGCGAATACTATGACGCCAGGGTGATGGGTATTCTGATAGATGATCCCAAAGAGATCACGAGGGAGCAGGTGGAGCAGCAGGTGGAAGACCTGAACGTCGGGATGCTCTCGCACGTGTACGCTTCGTGTGACGCGCCGCTTTCGAAGGCCCCATTTGTCAAGGATTTGGCCAAGGAGTGGGTGGACAACAAAGATGATATGCGACGGCGCTGTGGTTATCTGCTTCTGTACGAACTGTCGAAGGATAAAAAGAAGAAGTCAGATCTGGATGATGATTTCTTTCTGGAGTACATCCGGCGCATTCGGGATTCCATTGTGAACGAAGAGAACTGGGTGAAGGATGCGATGAATGTTGCGCTGATGGGTATTGGGAAACGAAATCTCAAACTGAATCAGGAAGCGATCAAGGTTGCGAAAAATGTTGGGCGTGTGGATGTCGATTACGGCGACGACAACAGTTGCGAACCGCTCGAAGTGTTGAAGCATCTTACGAGTGATTACTTAAAGAAGAAACTTGGGATTTGATGTAGGTTTCGGGTTGTATGTGATAAGGGGCGAACAGATGTTCGCCCCTTTTGAGCAACCGGCTAAAATTGCATCTTCCCGCAGGCAGGTTTTCATGGCAAATTGGGGGATTAGCGGTAAATGAAGACCCGAAGGAAACGCGTATACGCCTACATCACGAACAAGAACCGACTCCTGGTTTTCGCGCATCCGAATTCCCCCGCAGCAGGGATTCAGGTTCCCGCCGGTACCGTTGAGCCTGGTGAAGACACAGATGTTGCGGTGATGCGGGAGGCCGAGGAAGAGACCGGACTCACCGGGCTCCAATTCGCCAGCTTTCTAGGCAAGATTGAGCGAGACATGTCCGAGTTTGGGACGGAGGAGATCCAGGAGGCGTTTTTCTATCACTTGATTTGCCCGGGTGATCCGCCGGAATCATGGAGACATCTGGAGACCTCGGGCGGTACGACAGATCCGATCCCGTTCGATTTCTACTGGGTCTCACTCCCAAATGGTGTACCTGAACTGATATGTCTGGATGGAGAGATGCTACCCGAATTGGAGCAGGTAAGAAAGCAGGCAGATTAGACAGGAGAATGAATGAGGGGTATGGGGATATGACGGACAGGTATCTGGAACCCACTCAGGCGTCCGGCGCAGCCCTTATGGCGAGGGCGATTCCGGGTGAAGTGGTGATGTTGAACCTGCTGCGTTTTCGAGAGGTGGCCGACTATTCAGCCAGTCCGGAGCTTGCTACATCAGCCGGGATATCGGGACGGGAGGCGTTTCAGAAGTACATCGATCATACTTTGCCAATTCTCAGAGCCAGTGGCGGGGATCTCGATTTCCTGGGTGAGGGCGGCAAGTATCTGATTGGTCCGCAGGAGGAGCGCTGGGATCTGGTGATGCTGGTTCGTCAGAAGTCGCTCGCTGAGTTTATGGCCTTTGCCACCAATGAGGTGTTTCTGACGAGTTTGGGACACCGTACTGCCGCTCTGGAAGAATCCAGGTTGTTGCCACTTGTGGCATACGATGGAACGAATATCACAGGTTAAAATATGAGGCGTTAAAATGAAGGCGTTCTGGAATGGCGAGGTTGTCGCAGACAGTGAGGATACGGCAATTGTAGAGGGAAATCACTATTTTCCACTCGATTCCGTAGGGTCGAACTTTCTCAGGGAGAGTCCGCAGACTACATTTTGCCCCTGGAAAGGAACTGCCCACTACTACACTCTGGCGGTGGGAGACGAAGAAAATCCCGATGCTGCCTGGTATTACCCTGATCCGAAGGAAGCTGCGAAAGAAATCAAGGGACGGGTCGCTTTCTGGAGAGGGGTGGAGGTCGTTGGGGGTGAGTAGAATTGAATTTCATATCCAGGGGGTCTGTCAGGGTAAGAAGTGGAGACCAATATCCCATGCAGACCGATCAATCCGCCTCGAGGCCGCACGTGAGTACGATCGTTCGGCAGCGGCGGCAATCGAGAGCGACAGCGATCAATGACCGATGGATTGACTGTGCACGAGACCGACCGACTGCTTCTGAGATCCTTTCTCGAAACTGATTTCGACGCGATTATTCATGTCTTCGGAAACGAGGAAGTGATGAAGTTCGGGATTGGGGTACAGACAGAGGTGTGGGTGAGAACCTGGTTGAGAGAACGAGTCCAGATGTCGTTGGAGAACCCCGGCTGGGGTCCATTGGCTATCGTGGTGAAGCACAGTATGCTGGTGGTTGGATATTGCGGATTGATTCAATATCCGGATGTGAATGGACGCTCCGAGGTCGAGATTGGGTACCGGCTTGCTCGTCCACACTGGCGTCAGGGGTTCGCGACGGAGGCCGTCACCGCGGTACGTAACTATGCATTCGGAAAGTTGGGTCTGAGTCGGGTGATTGCGATGATCGATCCAAGAAATTTCGCATCCATTCGCGTGGCGGAAAAGGTTGGTATGCGAAGCGAAGGAGAAGAGGTGATGTTCGACGGATATACGCATCCCGACCGAATTTATTTTGTCGAGAAGGGAGATTTCTAATTCTTCTTGTCCGTTCATCGACAAGTGTATTCCGTGCGATCATCATTTGATGAAGGTGAGCAGAGCTCGGGGATTGTCTATAGACATTTTATATCTGCCGGTGGAGTAAAAACCAATGAATAACCAGAAGAAGAATCCCGTTGAGCGATTGCTTGGACTTTTTACCAAAGTCGAACCAGGCGAAGGTACCACGTGTCTCCTGCTGACTCTCAATGTCTTCGCTCTGCTGACTACTTACTATATCCTGAAGCCGGTTAGAGAAGCCCTGATTCTGGTAGGCGGAGGCGCTGAGATCAAGAGCTATGCTGCCGCGGGACAGGGATTGCTGCTGTTGGGCGCCGTACCGCTTTACGGTATTCTTGCGGCGAGGTTTCCAAGGCGGTTGCTGATCAATCTGGTGACGCTGTTCTTTGTGGCCTGTCTGGTCGCGTTTTATGTACTGGCGCAGATAGATGTACCGCTCGGGGTCGTTTTCTATCTCTGGGTGGGTGTTTTCAATCTGATGGTGATTGCCCAGTTCTGGGCATTCGCGAATGATGTGTATACCGTGGATATGGGAAATCGGCTGTTTCCCGTAGTTGCCTTCGGCGCCTCCGCCGGGGCGGTATTCGGGAGTGCATTGGCCGGAAAGTTGATCGAGCCGGTGGGTGTGTACCAACTGCTGCTGTTGTCCGCAGGCTTGCTCGCGTTGACGCTTTTGGTGACGAATTTGATCGACCGGCGCGATAGAAGACCATCCGGCGATACGGATGTTGTGATTGCTGATGAGCCGCTTGGAAAAGAAAATGCGTTCATGCTTGTGCTCAGGAATCGATATCTGCTGCTGATCGCCTTGATGATTCTCTTGCTGAACTTTGTGAATACGACCGGGGAATACATTCTTGGAAAGACCATAGCTTCGGCGGCTTCCCAGGCCGTGGCGGACGGTACCGCCGGGGGGTTGAGCCAAAAGCAGTATATCGGCCAATTCTATGCTGATTTCTTCACCGTGGTGAATCTGGTGGGTCTGGTGTTCCAACTCTTTTTCGTTTCCAGAATTGTGCGTTTCCTTGGACTCAGAGTTGCGATTCTCGTTTTGCCGGTCATTGCTTTTGGCGGCTACGCATTACTGGCCTTTTTCCCGGTTTTGGCCGTTGTCCGCTGGGCGAAGA
>CAVOEZ010000025.1:0-14052 GCA_963694355.1 Latescibacteria bacterium UBA2968
AAGCCGATTCGATTGCCCCTGGGGTCGAACGCGATTCCAGGGACTATGATTAGATCCAGAGCGGAAGAAAGCACTTCAGATCCCGATAGATTCAGGGGTTCCAGAAGCCCAAAGCCGGATGGACTCAGGTCGTCAAGAGATTCGATTTGGACGTGTTGAAGCGCTCTGTTTCTGCTGGTGAGGGGAACGCACGTAAGTTTTCCCCGGGAGAGAGCCGTCTGGATGACCGTTCTGGTATCGACTTCGCCCTTAACCGAAACATAACATCCCAGTGTCTTTGCGCGAACGAAGACGGCCAACGCGAACAGATTATCTTGAATTCGCGCCGAAAGCTCCCCAGAACGCTGCGGCGAGAGCGCGAGTCTTTTTGTTTGGATGTTGGCTCTGACTTCTTGTTTGGAGACGGTCAGGATGATGTCCTTTCGAAGGCGATTTCATAATATAACGAAGGGATGATGTTGTCAAACAGTTCACGGGGAGATAGATGAGGAACAATGTATTGAAAATCGAGTCTTATATTTGAAGCTTTCCAAAGGTGACAAGCGTGGGTAAGACATCGAAATGAACGAAAGTCAAACCGGGATCACGTTTTGGATAGAGAAAAGGGATAATTGGTTTTACGTGCGAGATTTCGTCAGGAAAAGTTCCCTTGACACGCCATTGCATCAACCCTAAATTTAACGGCTACAGATTTTTAGGATGAATTGCGATCTTCAGTTTTTCCTCCTTGAAAGGTAAAATTTGGACTCGCGTGATCAGGAAATTCGCGATGCCCTCAAGGCGCAGGGCAATCTTCCCAAGCACGTTGCCATCATCATGGATGGAAATGGTCGATGGGCACAAAGCCAGGGGTTGGCAAGAACCGCGGGTCACCGGTCGGCTCGGGACGTGGTTCGGGATATTGTCAGGGCCTGTGGTGAGCTCCAGATAGAAATCCTCACCTTATTTACATTTGGGACGGACAATTGGAAGCGACCCTGGTCGGAGGTCCTCGCCTTGATGAAACTGCTCAGGGATTCATCCTCCCAGGAGCTTGCCGAACTGCAGGAAAACAACGTCAAGTTGATGGCCACCGGAAATACCGATCGGCTGGCAAAGCAAGCCCATCGGGCGTTGACTTATGCTATTTCGCAGACGGCAAAGAATACCGGATTGACGCTCAATCTGGCATTGAGTTATGACGGAAGAAGTGATATCGTAAATGCTGCACGGCGTCTGGCAAAGGAAGTGGCGAACGGCGGTCTGGATGCCAGCCAGATCGACGATGAGAAATTTGCAGAGGCACTTTATACGGGTGGTCTGGCCGATCCGGATCTCCTGATCCGTACCAGCGGCGAAATGCGCATGAGCAATTTCATGTTGTGGCAATGCGCCTACACCGAACTCTGGTTTTCACCCGTGCTGTGGCCAGATTTTCGCAGAGAGCACCTGTATGAGGCCATAGAAGCTTATCAGTCGAGGGAAAGAAGATTCGGAAAAACCAGCGCCCAGGTCAGTTCTGGAGACGAAGTGGGAACAGGCAATGGCGTAGCCAAACCACCAGTGGGCGTTTCGACTTGATGAGGGGGGGCAAGGGAAAGATACCTGAAGCCGATGCATTACCGGCCTTGACGGTATCTCCGCACAGATCCCTGATTTTATGATGGAATCAAATCTGGTTCGGCGTGTCCTGGTCGCCATGGTTGGCGTCCCTCTCCTTCTGTCGATGTTCTGGTTTGGCGGGCTATTTCTGCTTGTCGGTCTCCTGGGAATCATAGCCGGCGGCTCTATAGAATTTTACAATTTCCAAGAGAGCAAGGGGCTGCATCCCTGGAAATGGTTCGGGACTGCGGCCTCTTTGATTTGGTGCGTCTGGGTCTATCATTTCGGAATCGAGCACACACTTTATCCCCTGACGGTTCTGCTGTCTGCAAGTTTGGTTCTTTCGCTTTTCTCACGAAACGTAGAGACCCGATTCATAGACGCGGTGCTGACGATTGCCGGGACGCTCTATGTAGGGTATCTCGGAAGTTTCGCCCTCGGCGTACGAAACTTCGTCCCTACATACGGGTCAGATGGTAAGATCATCGCTGTGCTGATCCTGGTGGCAATTTGGGCAACGGATACAGTTGCCTATTTCTCGGGTCGGCTACTGGGAAAAAGACACCCATTCCCGCACGTTAGCCCCAACAAGACCGGAGCGGGATTCGCCGGAGGACTCGTGGGTGCCCTGGGCGTTTCCGTTGCGGGGGTGAAATTAACCGGAATTTCTCTGGAACAAGGCCTGGCTATGGGCTTCATAGTGGGCATCGGAGCGCAGGCGGGAGATCTTGTGGCGTCTATGATGAAGCGGGATGCCGGAATAAAGAATTCCTCATCCGTGTTTCCCGGACACGGCGGTTTTCTCGATCGCTTCGACAGTTTTCTGTTTGCCTTTCCTCTTGTCTATCTATACCTGGCTGCAATGCACCAGTAGATTCAGGAATATGGAGATGAAAAAGGTAGCCCTGCTGGGTTCAACCGGCTCAATCGGCACCAGCACACTGGATGTTCTGGATCGTTTTCCTGAGAGATTCCAGCTGGTGAGTCTTTCCGCGGGCAAGAATGTTGAGCTGCTCCTGAAACAGGTGGAACGGTTCCGACCGAAACGCGTCTGCATTGCAGAGTATTCGTCAGACGTGGCGAATCGGCTGAAGGCATTCGGAGTTGAGGTGGAAACTGGTCCAGAAGGCCTGGAGAGTCTGGCGACCGACACCCATGTCGACCTGGTGATCAATGGACTGGTGGCGGGACTTGGTTTGCGTCCGACTCTGGCAGCGATTCGTGCAGGCAAGGATGTGGCGATCGCCAACAAGGAAACCCTTGTGGTAGCAGGTCAGATCGTGACAAAGCTCGCGGCCGACCACGGTGTTCAGCTGATCCCTTTGGACAGCGAACTGACCCCACTCTGGCAGACCCTGGTGGGGGTTCCAGAGGCTGAGGTGAACCGGATCATCCTTCCTGCTTCAGGTGGGCCATTTTTCGATTCCACTTCCGAAGCGATGGCAACTGTAACGCCGGAACAAGCCCTGAATCACCCTACCTGGAAGATGGGGCCGAAAATTACGGTTGATTCGGCCACGTTGATGAACAAAGGCTTCGAGGTGATCGAGGCCACCTGGTTTCTTGGTTTGCCCGGGTCGAAGGTGGACGTCGTGATTCACCGCCAATCGATCATCCACTGCCTGATCGAATATGTGGACGGTAGCTTCACTGCTCACTTGAGTACTCCGGATATGAGGCTGCCAATCCAGCAAGCCCTCACGCACCCCGACAGGCTGCCTTCCGGAGTGTCTCCGCTTGATCTGGTGTCTGTGGGCACATTGAGTTTTCACGAACCCGATCTTGAACGGTTTCCCTGTCTGGCGCTTTCGTACGAGGCGGCCGAGGCTGGTGGAACCGCACCAGCCGTACTGAATGCTGCAAATGAAATCGGGGTCTACTCGTTTCTGGACGGCCGGATCGGTTTCACCGATGTTCCTTCCGTTGTTCGAAGGGCTCTTGACGCCCACTCCAACGGTACAAGTTGTGATCTGGAAGCGATCTTCGAGGCCGACAGGTGGGGGAGAGAAGAAGCGGAAGGCATTGTAGACAGGATAGCGCGCTGACAGAATTCAGCGGAAATGTGATAACTCGAATCAACTAAGGAGTTCACTCAGGTGGCGTTTATCGAGACATTGATTTCTTTTATTTTTGTTCTGGGTGTGCTCGTTTTCGTTCACGAGCTGGGCCACTTTCTTGTGGCAAAGAAGTCCGGAATACGTGTGGAGCAGTTCTCGCTGGGGTTTCCTCCCAAGGCCTTCGGTATTACCGTTGGGGAAACGGAATACTGCATCTCGTGGCTCCCGCTCGGCGGGTATGTGAAGGTGGCCGGGATGTCCGATTTCGGGAGCGAAGAGGTGAAAAACAAGCCCTGGGAATTCCAATCGAAATCCCGTGCAATACAAATGGCGGTCATGGCTGCGGGACCCGCCATGAATTTCATTCTTGGATTCCTGTTGATCCTGATCATTCGCCTGGGGGCAGGTGAGGAAGTTCTGCAAATTACACATATTGGCCGTGTGGAAGACAAATCTCCCCTGGCCGAATCCGGTCTTCGCGCCGGCGACCAGGTCTTGTCTGTTAATGGCGCCCCTGTTACGGACTGGCGACAGTTGGTTCAATCGCTGCGTAATTCTCCAACCGTGTCGATGGATGTGCTGAGAGCAGATGGGGATGCGGCAACCCTTACCGTCTCTGCGGAGCCTTCGGTAAGTTTGGGCATCGAGCCGATGTTGACCTCCATTGCCGGAACTGTTGTTCCTGGATATCCGGCAAACCAGGTGGGCATCCTGTCCGGTGACCGGATCGTTTCGGTTGATGGTGTTGCGGTGGACACGTGGACGAAGATGAGGCAGCGCATTTCTGAACGGGCAGGAAAAGAAATCGAAATTCGGTGGATCCGGGACAATGCGGAAATGTCCGCCCGGATTGTGCCCAACTCTGAAGAATCGGACGAAGGAACGGTAGGAAAAATCGGGATCGGACCCGCCATGCAGCCAACGACACGTATCCCGGTTTCGTTCGGCGTGGCGATCGAGCGGAGTGGTCAGGATCTGGTAGGTTATACCACCTTGATGTTCACCGTTGTGAAGCGCCTCGTTTTCGGCGAGATGTCGGGCCGGCTGCTCGCCGGACCCGTTGGCATTGCCCAAATGGCTGGCGCAAAAGCCAGACAGGGCTGGGAGGCGTTGCTTGAATTCATGGCTATGTTGAGCATCAATTTGGCCGTGCTTAATCTGCTGCCCATTCCAGCGCTCGACGGCGGACACCTGATGATTCTTTCGGTCGAGGCCGTAACCAGAAGGTCTCTTTCATCACGGCAGAAAGAGATCCTGCAGCAGGCAGGTTTTGCACTGCTTCTCTGTCTGATGGTGTATGTAACGTTTGGGGATATCAGTCGCATTATGGGATGGTTCTATTAGCGGATCCCTTCAGAGAGACTTTGGAAAAACGACAGGGCGAGCGTTTGCTCGCCCTGATCTATTTCCTTTCGACCCCATACTTTTTGCCCTTCGTGTACGCACCCAATTCGTTCCGACGCTTCACGAAAGAGGTGTCGGAGTCCAGACGTGACTGAAGTATTGAAAGTGTGATTTCCCACTTTTGGGGATTTTTTGAACGCTCTGCGATAAACTGCTCCAGTTCGCCTTCGGTGATTCCGTGCTGTCGGAACAGGGCTGCCCTTCTTGAGAGAAGGGTGTCGGGATTGTCTGCGTGCAACCCGTGAAGGCCTATCATCGCGACGAAAATTCCGGAGAATTTTTGATCGGTGAGTCCGGTTTCCTGCTTTGCACAGCCAACGGAGAATAAGAAAAAGACCCCAAAGACGCAGATCCAGCTATAGATCCGATGACTCACAGATTGCCCAGCGCCAAAATGGCGCTGTTTTTTTTTGTCAAAGGGCCCGGACAAACACCACCCGAGGACCGGCGATGTCAGATTTGTTACTCCGATTGGCGGCATGCCGGATGATCCTCTTCGGGTAGGGTGTCGTATTGATGAAATTCCACGTGATTTCCGGTTTGGAATTTACATGTGCCCCTTTGGGCACTGAGTTGTTTTTTTTTAAAGATAAAGCAATTTTGAAAATAGAAATTTCTTGACTTTTGATTTTTCAGGCCCTAACTTTGGTGGTGCAAAGTGGGGGGAAGTGGTGGGTCAGGGATGGGTTGTGTTAAGCTGCGGTAAAATAGGACATTTCAAGAGAAAATACGAGTAAAAACCGATGCCTGATGAAAATCCCCAATTCATAGGCGAATATGAAGATGTTCCGGTAGATCCCAAAGGACGCCTTATTGTGCCTTCGGCCATTCGCAAGGAGCTCCCTATGGGAGTTAACTCATTTGTTGTGGCGCGGTGGTTCGATGGATGCCTGGCCGGATTCGATCCGGGTGTCTGGAACAGGGTGCTTCAGCAGCTGCTTGCTCTGGATGGGGGCCAACGGCAGGCTCGGCAGTTGAGAAGATCTGTGGCCGGCGGGGCAATGGAGGCAAAGATCGACCGCCAGGGTCGCGTCCTGATCCCGAGAAAACTGCTCGATCGCGCAAATATTACAGATCGGGCTACGGTGAGCGGAGCGATCGACCACGTTGAGATTTGGAATCCTGCCAGATATGCTGAGTATATGAATGAAACCGACAAGGGACTAGAGGAGATTGTGGAAACATACGGTCTCCGGTAGCCAGACTGGATCGGCAAACAGTGGATTCAGGAGACGATCAAGATCTCGAACCCAGGATGCGCACGAATCCATCATACCACACACCAGTTCTTGCAGAGCCTACCGTCGACTATTTATTGATCTCGTCTGAGGGTGTTTACCTAGACGGGACACTGGGTGGCGGCGGACACGCAGAGTTGATTCTTGAGCGACTTGCAACGACCGGAACGCTGATCGGAATCGACAGAGACCCAGAGGCGATTGCGCACGCAGAAGATCGGCTGAGCGTTTTCGGGTCTCGCTTCACTGCGGTCGAAGGTTCTTTCGAGGACCTGACGCAAATCCTGAAAGGCCTGAACATCCCGGAGATATCAGGAGCAGTTCTGGACCTCGGGATTTCCTCTCACCAGATTGACGATCCGCGGAGAGGGTTCAGTTACCAACAGTCAGGTCCGCTAGAAATGCGGATGGGCCCAGCCGCAACCCGTTCTGCGCGGGATGTGATCAATACCTACTCCGCCGAAGAACTGACCAGAATTTTCAGGCAGTATGGTGAGGAACGGGGAGCGGGTCGAATTGCCAGGGCGATTTGCAGGAGGCGCGATGCCTTGCCGCTCGAAACGACTTCGGACCTTTCGGAGGTTGTTTCCAGCATCGCAAAAGGGCCGAAAGCTACCAAAACGCTCGCGAGGATTTTTCAGGCCGTCCGGATTGAAGTCAACGGGGAACTCGAATCCCTGAATTCCGGATTGAAGGCAGCAGTCGAGTTCCTGAAGCCCGGAGGACGAATCGCCGTTCTCTCCTATCATTCGCTGGAAGACAGAATTGTAAAACAGACCTTTCGGGCAGCCTCGCTGGGGTGTATTTGCCCACCAGATTTACCGGTTTGTGGATGTGACCAAAAACCAATTCTCCGTGTGCTGACCAAGCGGGGAGTGAAGGCAGGCAGCGCAGAGATTTCAGAAAATCCGAGAGCTCGGAGCGCCACTTTGCGGGTGGCGGAGAAGCTGCAGCCGGATCCGGCGATCCTGATTCGGTTCGGTGACCAAGAGTGAAGGCGATGGGTGAGACGACAGGCGAGGCGCCGGGCGCAATCAGGTCATATCTCTGCATCGTCGTTCTCGTCGTGCTGGGGTTGCTGGGGTATCTGTGGGGGCACGTTGAAACGATGAATCAGAGAGACGAGTTGAAGCAGCTCCAAATGGAACAACAAGCGCTGCTCAGGGAGCAGGATCGGCTCCGGGCCGAGGCATCGGGACTGAGGCAAAGCCGTAGAATCAGCGCAATCGCTTCGGAAAGATTGGGGATGGTGTTTCCATCTGGGCCTCCCAGGAACCTTTATCTGAATGATAAAAACTCTGGTCGTGCAGACCTCAAGAACTAAAAATGCGTGTTGATGCGAAACATATCTCACGTCAAAAGGCAATTTCCCTTCTGGGAGTCGCCCTCGCCCTGGTTCTGACGGCCAGGCTCGTTTCGCTTCAGTTCTGGTCTGGTGAGATCTACAGCGCAAGAGCAAAAAGTCAGCACGTCAAATCCAGCGTTCTGCAAGCAGGTAGAGGCCGGATTCTGGACCGACAAGGCAGGGTGCTGGCCACAAATCTGGAAGCTGAATCGTTCTTTATAAATAGAATACTGGATTCGAAAGACCTTCGGGCTATCGCCGTCCGGTTTTCCCCTCGCTCGGATGAAGACAAACTGCTGAAACGTCTTCGGGAAAAGCATTCTTTCGTCTGGCTGGCCCGAAAAGTGTTTGATGGGCCCTCCGATGAAAAAGTGCCAAAAGGCGTGGGGCGCATGGTGGAGATGCGCCGAAGTTATCCGATGGGTGTGTTGGCCGGGCAAGTTCTTGGCTATACCGATATCGATAACCTCGGCATTGAAGGCGTTGAGCGTGCATTCAATTCACACCTGGTCGGCAGTCCTGGAGAAATGGAATATCGGGTAGACGCCAGAGGAAAGGTTCTTGGCGCACTCGGAACCATTATGACATTGCCCGAAGATGGAAAAGATCTGGTTCTGACTCTGGACGCGGACTTTCAGTCCATTCTGGAGGAGGAATTGTCTGCTGCAGTTTCCGAGTTCGAGGCTGAATCGGGTATGGCGATTCTGACCTCTCCGCAGTCTGGAGAGATTCTTGCGATGGCCAATATTCCGCTCTATGATCCCAATGCGTTTGGAAAATTTGCGGCCGGTATGCGCAGAAACAGAACTGTAACGGATCATTTCGAACCCGGATCGACTTTTAAACTGGTGGCCATTTCGGGTGCCATTGAAGAATCGATTTACAGTCCGGACGACAGGATTTTCTGTGAGAACGGAAGCATCGAGGTCGCTGGGGGTACCATTCGAGACACGCATCCCAACGGGTGGTTGACCGTTAACGAGATCATGTCCCAATCCAGCAATATCGGCGTTGTGAAGATCGCCAGGGAGATCGGCCAGGCCGGTCTGTTTAAATATGTGAGGCTTTTCGGTTTCGGGAGTGAGACAGCCGGAGGATTTCCGGGAGAATCTCCAGGAGACGTTCGGCATCCCTCCAAATGGTCCAGGCGGTCTCTCGAGACCATTTCTATCGGGCAGGAAATAGGTGTTACCGCACTTCAAATGGTGGCAGCCTACGGTGCAGTTGCAAATGGCGGCGAACTCCTTGCACCCAGAATTACCATGCCCGGTAATGGAGCGTCTGGTCCAAGGGAAGTTGTGCGGCGTGTGGTTTCGGAAGAAACTGCAACCTATGTGTCCCACATTCTCGAAAGTGTGGTTTCCGACGGGACAGGAAGCAATGCCAGTGTGCCGGGATACCGGGTGGCAGGAAAGACCGGAACAGCACAGAAGGCGAAGCCGGGAGGGGCAGGATATGACCCGCAGAAATATGTCTCGTCATTTATCGGTTTCCTTCCCGTGGGATATCCCGAATTCCTGTGTCTCGTGGTTGTAGACAGTCCCAAAGGCATTCATTGGGGCAGCCAGGTAGCGGCGCCTGTGTTCAGCCGGGTAATGAACAGGATTCTGAGTCTCAGAAAGACTCCTATGCGGCATCGCGTGGCTCAGAGAGAAGACGATACCCGATATTCATCTGCTCCGGATCCAATCTTGACTGGCCTGAATCGAAGGACTGCAAAGCGTGTCCTGGACAGGCATGGATATGACGCCAAAGTGGTGGGGACGGGCAAGCGCGTGGTGGCGCAGACCGTGGACAGGAATTCTACCCGGCTGAGAGTTTCCGATGCGACCTTGAAGAGCAAGTGGGTTCAGACGCCAAATGTGCTGGGATTTCCCCTCAGGCAGGCTATTTATCAGCTCACTGCAGCAGGATTGAATGTGAAGACTTCGGGAAGTGGTGAGGTGATCGGGCAAACGCCCGCCCCCGGTACGGCGGTGGGGCCGGGAACAGTTTGCAAAGTGACATGCGCCAGTGAGAAGGGATAGGAGAACGATCGGTTGATCGTCATCTGATATGCGGCTTCACGAGGTGGTGGCAGAACTGCCAGGTGTCCGATTCGAAGGGGCGGACCCGAAAATACTCGGGCTCTCAACGGATTCGAGAAAAGTAAAACCGGGCGACCTGTTTGTTGCGATAAGAGGGGGCGAAGAGGCCGACAGGCATCCGTATGTAAGCGATGCTCTTGCAGCCGGGGCCGTGGCAGCGATTGTGGAAGAGAAGATCGAATTCGTTTCGGCTCCACTCGTCGAGGTAGCATCCACAAGAGACGCGCTTGGCATTCTGGCGAGAAAGTTTTATGGGTCACCCGGAACAGCTCTGAGTCTGGTGGGCATCACCGGAACGAACGGAAAGACCACAACGGCTTATTTGATTCACGCGGTGCTTGCCGCTTCAAAGCTTCATCCCGGGTTGATCGGAACCGTCGAGTATATCGTTGGTAACCAGCGAAAGCACTCTTTTAATTCCACACCGGAAGCGCACGAGCTCCAATCGATGCTCTCCGAAATGGTTCGCGAGGGTTGCCGAAGCGCCGTGATCGAGACTACATCTCACGGTCTGGCACTTGGAAGAGTCGATGGACTGGATTTCGATGCGGGCGTGTTCACAAACCTGACGCGAGATCACCTGGATTTTCACAAGACTCACGAAGCGTATCTGACTGCGAAAAAACTGCTCTTTGACAATTTGAATACAGAAGCAACTGCCGTTGTGAATGTGGATGACCCTTCCTATATGGCACTCCTTGCGAACTGCAAGTCGAAGGTTCTGGGATACGGGTATGGTGAGTCTGCGGACATTCGCATTCTGGACGGAAAGACAGACTGGCGTGGATCGGAGCTCCACTTGCAGACACCCGAAGGATCGCTCGAGTTCGGTCTGGCGCTTCAAGGAAAATTCAATTTCTGGAACACGGCAGCGGCGGTAGCAACAGGGTTTTCGATGGGCATCGCTTCAGATGTGATTGCCGAAGCGGTGCGGGGAGTGAAGGTGCCGGGCAGATTCGAGCCGGTTGATGCGGGACAACCTTTCGGAGTGGTTGTGGATTACGCACATACACCCGATGGTCTGGAAAACGTTCTCCAGACCGGCAGAGCACTGACTGACAAACGTCTGATATGCGTATTCGGGTGCGGCGGAGATCGAGATCGGGGCAAACGACCGGAGATGGGGCAGATTTCGGCAAGGTTGGCCGACCTGAGTTTTGTGACCTCGGACAATCCAAGAACAGAGGACCCCGAGGCGATTGTGAGAGAGATTATTCCGGGATTGGGGACGGCCCCTCATCACGTTGAAGTGGACCGGAGAAAGGCCATTGAAGCCGCAATCGATTCTGCTGAACCGGGAGATCTGATTTTGATAGCCGGCAAGGGACACGAAGACTACCAGGAAATCGGTCGGGATCGAGTCCATTTCGATGATCGGGAAGTGGCAAGGGAGGCGCTTGGACGGTCTTAGGCCAATATTATTCGACTGCGGGATCGGTATATGGAAGGCATGTCGCTCACCGAGGTGGCCGATGTACTGAGCGCAAAACTGGCGATGGTTGGGGATCCACAAACAATTTTTCCAACCGGCGGATCGATTGACACGCGCAGCTTGCACCAAGGCGAACTCTTTTTCGCACTATCGGGAGAGCATACAGACGGTCACCGTTTTGTGACGCGCGCAATGGAAGCAGGTGCTTCAGCCTCAGTCGTAACCGAAGTTTGGTACAAGCAGCAGTCACCCAGACCAACCGGACCGCTGCTTCTGGTGAAATCGCCTGACCAGGCATTGGGTGAGTTGGGCAAACAATATCGCAAGAGATTCAGGATTCCGGTCATTGGAATCACCGGCAGCACGGGCAAGACCACAACCAAAGACATGACCGCGTTGGTGTTGAGCACAAGACACGACGTGATGAGTACCAAAGGAAATATGAACAACCGGCTGGGTCTGCCGTTGACTCTGCTAGGGCTTTCGAAGCAACACGATGTGGCCGTGATCGAGATGGGAATCAGCGAACATGGCGGCATGAAGTATCTCAGCGAAATCGCCGATCCCACCATTGGGGTCATTACGAATGTAGGACCAACACACCTAGAGTTTTTAGGCTCTGTAGAGGGAGTGGCTAAGGCCAAAGGGGAACTCCTGGAGTATCTGGACGAGTCTTCAATGGCTATCTTAAACCTCGATGATCTGATTTTGTCCAAGGAGCAAGCAAGACTAAAGGGGAGACTCCTGGGCTTTGGCATCGAGAAGATATGTCAGTTTCGTGGGGAGGGACTCGTCTTTGACCGGGAGGGCTGCGGTCAGTTCTCTCTGCAGAGCCGTAAATTTCAGTTGAGCGTGCCAGGCCGGCACAATGTATACAATGCTTTGGCAGCAGTTGCGGCAGGATCGGAACTCGATGTCCCCATTGAGGAAGCCGCACAGACTCTGGCCTCTTTCAGGCCCCCCAGTCTGAGGAGTCAACTGCTGGAGCGAGATGGCATCAGGTTGCTGAACGATTCATACAACGCAAACCCGGCTTCGATGCAGGCAGCACTGATTTCGATTTCTGAAATGAATGTGGAACTTGGTGGGCGGCGGGTGGCAGTGCTTGGAGATATGCTGGAGCTGGGTGAAACAGGTCCTGAATTACATCGAGAATTGGGCGGTTTTGCCGCCAAACACGGCATGGATGAATTATTCGTGCTGGGCACGTTTTCCAGGGAAGTTGCCGACGGCTGGGTCGACGCCGGGCAATCTTCAAAACACGTTTGCATCTTCGAGGACAAGCAAAACCTTGTCGAGGACCTGCAGGAGTTCTTAATGTCAGGTGATCTGGTACTCATTAAGGGTTCCAGAGGACTCGCAATGGAGGATGTTGTAAAAGCACTGGATTTCTGAACCAACACTCTGGATTCGGCTGGTCCCCTAACCGGCATGTCTCCAGACGCATACCGAATTAGCAGTTCCTCTTTCCCCCTCCTACCATCTCCCCTTCCCTGGATCCTGGTACTCAGGATCAGTATTCTCCAGGAAACAAGATGGTTCCGTCTTCTGAACGAGCAGGACGGCAGACATATCTGCTGGTGCTGCTGGTGATTGGGCTCGTAGGCTTTGGCACTGTGATGGTATACAGCGCCAGCGCTGCACTGGGCGAGGTCCGCTTCGAGAGTGGTCATTTTTTTCTCAAGAGGTGGGGCATCCGCATTCTCGTAAGTCTTCTGGCTATGTATCTGGTTATGAAGGTGGACTACAGGATGTGGGCGAAAATCGCCAAACCATTCCTGCTCGTGGGGTTTGTCGGGCTCTGTGTCGTGCTGATGTTCAAGCTTGCCGGAGTCGGCAAGGTTCGGGGGGCCTACCGGTGGATTCCATTTCCGGGTGGGGCTTTTCAACCCTCAGACTTGATGCGACTCGCGCTGGTGGTCTATCTCGCGGATTCCCTGAGCAGGCGACAGAGCATCATTCGCGATTTCAAAAAGGGATTTCTTCCACACCTTGCCGTTGTGGCCAGTGCGATGGGGCTCATTGTTTTGCAGCCCGATCTTGGAACCGCGCTGGCCATTGGTCTTACCTGTACTCTGATGCTTTATATGGGCGGCATCCGGCCAGGTCACCTGGTGGGTACGGGTATCGCCCTGCTCCCATTTCTTTACTTGATCGTATTTGTTATCGGGTATCGAAAAGACCGTATCCTCACTTTCCTGAATCCTTCGGACGAGCAGGGAGCAGCGTATCATATCACTCAGTCTCTGCTTGCACTTGGCAGCGGTGGATTGACTGGCTCAGGTCTGGGTCAGAGTCAACAGAAGTATTTCTTTCTGCCGGAGCCTCACACGGATTTCGTTTACAGCATTGTGGGAGAAGAACTGGGTCTGGCGGGCACACTTGGCCTGTTGGTCTGCTTCCTCATGTTCGCAAGACTCGGGCTAGGTATTGCCCGATCTGCACCTGATCTTCACGGATTTTTGCTCGCATCTGGTATTACCTATATGGTCCTGGTTTACGCATTCGTCAATATGGGCGTTTGTACCGGACTCCTGCCAACTACGGGACTTCCACTTCCATTTATCAGTTATGGCGGATCATCCCTGTTGTTGACCATGATGGCCACGGGAATTCTTGTGAATGTAGGCAGGTGCGGCTCCGTGGATCCGGGGCTGCTGCCCAGGCGAGTCGGGGCGATCAGATCATATCGTACGAATTTCGGCAAGGCCTGATGCGGGCCCTCTTCGCTGTTACACGTACCGGCGGTCATGTGGTACCCGCCCTCGGTGTTGCTGAAACACTCAAAGAGCAGGTTCCCGATGCTCATATCCGGTTCGTAGGAACGAATCAAGGTGTGGAAACAAGACTGGTTCCACTGGCAGGGTTCGAACTGGTAACGATTCCAGTGGCGGGTCTCAGCAGACGA